>RGUL01000130.1 GCA_010027845.1 Gammaproteobacteria bacterium | reverse complement strand
CGCGACGTCGTCGAAGTTGTGCCAGATGGACGCGTCCGGCGTATAAAAGCCGACGACCTCTGCGGCATCGGCGCGCTCGAGCGCCGCCATGAATCGATCAGCAAACGCCAGTACGTCGGCGGTCATCGGGCAACTCCTTGCAGGTGCGAGTCGAGATACGCGACCAAAGATTGCGCGGTTTCATTCGAAATCCGCGTGTGCGGGTAGGCGTGTGCCGATCGCGCCTTGCGATCGAACCAAACGTTCTCGCCTGGCGACTGTGAGGGACGAGTCGCGGCGAGCCAAATCGCCGTGTCTGCGCCGGAGTGCGCATCGCGCAGGATCGGCGCCAAAATTTTTCGAAATCGTGGCAGCGAACGTTGAACGCCAGCGGTGTCCGCCCATCCCGGGTGCATGACATAAAAGTCCACGCCCATCGGCCCGTATTTCTCCCGCCAAAAGTTAGTGAGCACCATTTGGGCTCGCTTATGGAATCCGTAGGCGGCGACACCGTTGTATTTCTTAAGATCGACGACGTTCAACGGCGCCGTCATCAGCGGCACGTTGTAGCCACCACCCGACGTCACGTTGATCACGAGTCCACCACGTGGGATGACGTTGCGCGCGAGCAGTCCCTCGGTCAGCTGGTAATGCGACAGCAGATTCGTGACGAATGAAGATTCTTTACCCTCTTGGGTGATGATGAGATCGTCATTCAACACGCCGACGTTGTTCACTAATACGTCGATTTTTTGATTCGACGCGACGAGTCGTTCGAGCAAAAGTTGAGTGTCGGCGACGAGCGCGACGTCACACTGTTCGATTTGCGGCGCAGCAAGACCAACGGCTGTTGCATCAGCTACGAGTTGTTGCAACTTTTCCTTGCTGCGAGCGACTGCGGTAACGGTTGCGCCACCGCGCAGCGCCGCCATCGCCATCTCACGACCGAGTCCACCCGACGCACCGGTGACCACCCAGTGTTGGCCGTGGAAATTCGTGGCTGCGCGACTCCAAAACAAGCGGCGGAAAACGAATCCGATCTGCGTGAAGCTGAGCGTGAAGCGCCCGTAAAACGCGACGATTTTCTTCAGTTGCTGTAAAGTCATAGTTCACCTGGGTCCGGTTGTTGAAGTGCGCGCCAATACCCTAAGCACGATACGTTCGATTTTGCTGTTCGGTGAAACGGCGCGCGCGCTGGATGTCATCGGTGACCGTTGGTCGTTGCTCATTCTGCGTGACGCGTTTCTCGGTGTGCGTCGCTTCGAAGAATTTTGTCGTCGTACGGGTGCAGCACGCGGGACGCTCGCGGCACGCCTCAATGATCTCGTGGCGAGCGGCGTCATCTACAAAAGCGTTTATGGCGCGTCGCGTAAACGACTCGAATACCGATTGACGGAGAAGGGACTCGCCATCTATCCCGTCGCACTCGGTATGTGGCGCTGGGAAAATCGCTGGAGCACGGAGTTCGGTTTGCCGCCGCGCATCGTGCATCGAACCTGTAGGCACAGCGTCGAGCCGGTGCTCGCTTGCGGCGAATGTAACGAGTCGATCACGCTCGACGAAATCAGCTACAAAGCCGGCTCTGCGACTAAGCACACATTTCCGCATCGCAGCGGAGTGCGTCGCCGCAAAGCCGCTTCGATCGGGCATGTCGGCACCGGTATCGACACTGCGCTGTTCCACACCGTCGACACCGTAGGTGATCGCTGGACCGCATTGTTGATCGCCGCGTTGTTCTTCGGTTTGCATCGCTACGACGACATCAGCCGGGCGCTTGGCATCGCGACTAATGTGCTCGCCGATCGATTGCGTAAATTGCTCTCGACTGGTGTGATCAAGCAACAACTTTACGCATTGAAGCCGCCGCGTTACGAATACAAACTCACCGACAAGGGTCGCGATCTGTTCCCGTTCACGTTCGCGTTGCACGAGTGGGGCGGTCGCTGGTTTCCGTCTGCTTTCGGGCCGAGCATCATTTTCCGACATCGCGTGTGCGATAAAAAACTGCGCAGCCGCTTGACCTGCGGTGCGTGCGGAATGGAGCTCGACCCGCATGACGTCGACATTCGGGTAGATTCTCAGCCGCGACGCAGCAGTCGTCATGCACGTGGCGGCAAGGGGAAGAAGCCGCTCGTACGACGGATGTAATCCTCGTAGCCCGGACGTTTTTTGCGCATCCGACGCTCGAGCAATTCTTTGCCCATCATGCCGAGGATCGCCCAGACCATGAACAGCGGTGACACGAGGCCGGCCCAACCGAAGGGCGTTTCGCAGGAAATCAAACCGAAGCCGAACCATACGCAGCATTCGCCGAAATAGTTCGGGTGTCGCGAATATCGCCAAAGCCCGGTGTCCAAAACTTTTCCGGCGTTCTGTGCATCGCCGCGAAACCGCGTCAATTGCCGATCGGCAACTCCCTCGAATACGGTTCCGAAAACGACCAAAGCGGCTCCCGCGTAGGCGAGCGCCCCGAGATCGATCGGTGTCGGCGCCGCCTGCGCGATGACGATCGGGACCGCGAGTACGACGACCGTGCAACCTTGGTAGATATTGATGTGTATCAGGCTGTGCAAGGCGTAACTTTTGCCTTGCGACTCGACGTGTTGCCGTAAACGCGCATAGCGTCGATCTTCATGGCCCCAATTGCGCCATGCGAGATAGCCACCGAGACGCAGCGACCAGAGTAGCGCGAGCGCGAGCACCAACTGTCGCCGATCCAGCGCGCCATCCGCCAAAAAATAGCCAATGACGGCTGCGATGCCGAGACACGGCGCGAACCAAATATCGACGATGCTGGAGTCGCGGATCGCAAGACCGATCACCCACACGAT
>RGUL01000129.1 GCA_010027845.1 Gammaproteobacteria bacterium | reverse complement strand
GCGGTTGGGCGCATGTGATAAACCCAAGCCTCACGCAACCCACCGACGTTCTCCGGTGTGACCACCGTGAGTGGCGAATGACGCATCCCGCCAGCGTCGCGGCCGTAAGTCGGCCAGTCGTTCGCACTAGCGATCGCCGCGATGCCGAGCAGAGCAAATACCCCAAAGATTATTCCGCCCGAGCGTGCCGACATTTAACCCCCGACAATTCTTGACACTAACCGGTTAGTACATAATCATAGGCCCGTTCAGATCAAAACTCCAATCTCATACCGGGGAAAGACCACATGATTTTCCACAGCAGAATTCAGGGGAAAACATTGCCCCTCATCGTGGCGGCCGTCGCCACCGCCCTCGCCGCCGTGCCGGCGTTCGCGCAAAAAGCGGCAGCCGGAGACGAACTCACCGAAGTGGTGGTCACCGGTTCGCGCATCAAGGGCGCGCAGCCCGTCGGCTCGGCGGTCGTGACCGTCGGACGCAAAGAACTCGAAGAGATCGGCGCACAGACGGTTCAACAAGTTTTGAAAACCGTGCCTGCGGTGGTCGGCTTGAACAGCGCCGGCCAAGGGTCTTTCGGTAGCGCCGACGGCGCCGGCACGAACGCGCCCACCATCCACGGTCTCGGGGCCAGCGCTTCGAACAGCACGCTGATCTTGATCAACGGCCATCGCTTCCCGCTCTCGGGCATCAACCACACGCTCGGCGATCCGAACATCATCGCGCCTCTCGCGCTCGAACGCGTCGAAGTGTTGGCCGACGGGGCCTCCTCCGTGTACGGGTCCGACGCGGTCGCGGGCGTCATCAACTTCACCACGCGTCGTCGTTACGAAGGCCTCGAGTTCACGGCACAAAAAGGTTTCGGCAATCAGTACGACACATTCTCCGCCGGCGTTCTGGCGGGCAAGCGTTGGGACTCCGGCTCGGTGCTGGTTTCTTACAGCCACTCCGATCGCAGCAGTCTGAGCGCCGGCGATCGTGATTTCACTCGCGCCGACCATCGCGCTCAAGGCGGCACCAACCAAGCGAATTTCAACTGCGCACCGGCGACCATCACGCCGGCGGGCTCTGCGCTGGTGTTCTCGGCTCCGTACAACACCCCGGGCGTTGCGAACACCGCCGCGAACTTCAACTGTGATTTCTCCGGCCTGACGGATTTGTTGCCGCAAGAAAAACGCCACAACTTCTTCGTCTCGGTGGAACAAGAACTGAGCGACAAGCTCAAAATATCCGGCGACTTCGTGTACTCACGACGTAACAATCGGCAAAGCGTCGCCCGCGGCGGCGTCCAGGCGACCATCTTCGGGCCCGGCTATTCAAATGCGGCGCAAATCAATCCGTTCTTCCAATTGCCGGCGGGTACCACCGCCACCTCGGCAACGGTGCGCTTCCAGGCCGATGATCTTTTGGGTCCCGGTGCACACATCGACTCGGGTGCCGAAACGACCTACACGCTGATCAAAGGTAACTACGCGATCAACGATTCGTGGAACGCGGAAGTCGGCACCGTGCTCGGCCGTGACAAAGGCTCGCAACAGAATTTCGGACAGCTGTGCGTCAGCTGCGCCTACCTCGCGCTCAACGGCACCACGAACGGTGGCGGCAGTGTCACGACGCCGTCCGTCCCCGGCACGACGACACCGGTCCTGCAATTGCCTTTGAATGCGTCCAATGCGCTCGACGTATTCAACCTCTTGGGTTCGAACCGCACCTCCGCGGCGGTTCGAGCGGCACTCACGGACAGCGCCCAGCTGCAAGTGGGCGATCAATCTTTGACGAACTTCTTTGGCACCGTCACCGGCACGCTCGGTTCGGTGGGCGGCGGTGAGGCGAAGGTCGCAATCGGGGTCGAATATCTCAAGTACTCGCTCGACCAACACATTTCGCGGCCGACCAACGCCGGACCCGCATCAGTCGCGTCGCAGCAAATCAATCTCGCCTATAACCGCGACGTGAAATCGGCGTTCGCGGAAGTTCTGTTGCCGTTCGTGACGCCACAAAACGCGATGGCGGGTGTCTATCGCCTCGAGGCGAACTTGTCGGCGCGCACCGATCGCTATAGCGATTTCGGCAGCACCAACAACCCGAAGATTGCACTCAACTGGGAACCGGTCGGCGGATTGAAGTTCCGCGCGAACTGGGGCAAGTCCTTCGTCGCCCCGGCGCTCACTTCGATCGGTTCCGACGACAAAGGCACGACCGGTGAATCGAGTTTCGGCAACTACGGCCTCGGCGCAATCAACGTGCCAGTAGCGAACTTTCCGCTGGTCGCGCAACTGCCGGGTTGCGCAGGTCTTGCGACCTGCACGCTCGGAAGCGGTGCGTTGACCGGTGCGCAAATTAACGGTGGCAACCCGACTTTGGTAGCGCAAAAAGGCAAAACTTACGGTCTCGGCTTCGATTGGACGCCGGAGGCCGTGCGTGGCCTCGCCGTCAGCGCAACCTACTGGAACAACAAGCTGACCGGTGGCGTCACCGCGCCGGTGCCAGCGTTCGCGCTGAACACCGCAGCACTGGCAAACCTGCTGACGATCTACCCGGGCGGCGCATCGGCGGCGCAGATCGCGGCGGCGCGCGGTAATCTCGCAATAGGCAGTGCGTTACCCACCAATATTTACTTCATCTACAACTACCAGCAACGCAACGTGTTGAACCTCAACGTCACCGGCGTCGATCTCGATGTCCGTTACGCGTTCGATACGGCAATCGGCAAAATTTCGACCGGTGCGGGTCTGTCGCGCAAGTTGAAGTTTGACCAATCGGTCGGCGTCGGTGGCCAAGTGTTCGACGTGCTCGGCACGGCGGGATTCAACACCACGTTCCCTTCGCTCAAAACCGAAGCACGTGCCAACGTCGGTTGGAAGCGCGGCCCGATCAACACGATGCTGTACGTGAACTACACCGGTGGCTACACCAACTGGAGCGCCGGCGCGGTGAATCCGGT
>RGUL01000128.1 GCA_010027845.1 Gammaproteobacteria bacterium | reverse complement strand
GGCCTTCGCGCACTACCGCTGGTAATTTTCGGCTTGTCCGAGAAACGGTCCTGCTGCCATGCCGCGTCACACCCCCATCGAGCGCTACCGAAACATCGGTATATCCGCGCACATCGATGCGGGTAAGACGACGACCACCGAACGGGTGCTCTTCTACACGGGTGTGTCGCACAAGATCGGTGAGGTGCATGACGGCGCAGCCGTGATGGACTACATGGAGCAGGAACAGGAACGCGGCATCACGATCACCTCGGCCGCCACGACTTGTTTCTGGAAGGGGATGGAGAAGAACCTCCCCGAACATCGCATCAACATCATCGACACCCCGGGGCACGTCGACTTCACCATTGAAGTCGAGCGGTCGCTGCGCGTGCTCGACTCGGCCGTGGCGCTGTTTTGTGCCGTGTCGGGTGTGCAACCGCAGTCCGAGACGGTGTGGCGCCAGATGAATCGTTACGCCGTGCCGCGCATCGCCTTCGTCAACAAAATGGATCGCGCAGGCGCGAATTTTTTGCGTTGCGTCGAGCAGATCAAAAGTCGGCTGCGTGGTAACCCCGTGCCGATCCAATTGCCGATCGGTGCGGAAGACGATTTCGAAGGCGTGATCGACCTGGTGCAGATGA
Source organism: Gammaproteobacteria bacterium (assembly GCA_010027845.1). Taxonomy (GTDB): domain Bacteria; phylum Pseudomonadota; class Gammaproteobacteria; order Steroidobacterales; family Steroidobacteraceae; genus UBA964. Next base: position 2,347 of record RGUL01000128.1, on the reverse strand, counting down.
AGGCGATCCACTGGGACATGGAAACCCAGGGCATGAACTTCGAATATCGCGACATCCCGGCCTCGATGCGCGAAGAGGCGCAGCTCTACCGTACGCACATGATCGAAGCGGCGGCCGAAGCGAACGATGCGCTGATGAACAAATATCTCGAGGGTGCCGAGCTCTCGATCGAGGAAATCAAGCGTGGCTTGCGCGAACGCGCGCTGCGTAACGAGATCGTGCTCTGCATGTGCGGGAGCGCGTTCAAGAACAAGGGTGTGCAGGCGCTGCTCGACGCGGTGATCGAATACATGCCGTCGCCGGTCGAAATGCCGGCCGTCAAAGGTGTCGATGAGTCGGGCGAGCCCGATACGCGCACCGCCGCCGACGAGGCGCCGTTCGCAGCGCTCGCCTTCAAAATTTTGAATGATCCGTTCGTCGGCAACCTCACCTTCTTTCGCGTCTATTCGGGCGTGTTGAACTCGGGCGACGCGGTGTACGTGCCGACCAAGAGCCGCACCGAACGCATCGGTCGCTTGTTGCAGATGCACGCCTCCGACCGCACCGAAATCAAAGAAGTGCGTGCCGGCGACATCGCCGCTGCGGTGGGCCTCAAAGACGTCACCACCGGCGACACGCTGTGCGCCGAGAAGCGGGTGATCACGCTCGAGAAGATGGTGTTTCCGAACCCCGTCATCTCGGTCGCCGTCGAGCCGAAGACCAAAGCCGATCAAGACAAGATGGGCCTGGCGTTACAACGCCTCGCCAAAGAAGACCCGTCCTTCCGCGTGCACACCGACCACGAGTCGGGGCAGACGATCATCTCTGGCATGGGTGAGTTGCACCTCGAGATCATCGTCGATCGCATGAAGCGCGAGTTCAAAGTCGAAGCCAACGTCGGCAAGCCGCAAGTCGCCTATCGCGAAACGATACGCGGCACGGTCGAGTCGGAAGGCAAGTTCGTGCGGCAGTCTGGCGGTCGCGGCCAGTACGGCCACGTGTGGCTCAAGCTCGAGCCGAATGAACTCGGCAAAGGATACGAATTCATCAACGGCATCGTCGGCGGCGCCGTGCCGCGCGAGTTCATCCCCGCGATCGACAAAGGCGTCAAAGAAGCCGTCGATACGGGCGTGCTCGCGGGCTACCCCGTCGTCGACGTCAAAGTCACCGCGTTCGATGGCTCGTTCCACGACGTCGACTCGAACGAAATGGCCTTCAAGATCGCTGCATCGATGGGTTTCAAGGACGGGTTTCGCAACGCGAAGCCGGTGATCCTCGAGCCCATCATGAAAGTCGAAGTCGTCACACCCGAAGATTATTCGGGCGACGTCATCGGCGACCTCAACCGTCGCCGTGGTCAGATCACCGGCATGGAAGACTCGCCCTCGGGCAAGTCCATTCTCGCGTTGGTGCCGCTTTCGGAAATGTTCGGTTACGCGACGACCGTGCGCTCGATGAGCCAGGGTCGAGCCACTTTCACGATGGAATTTTCGAAGTATATGGAAGTGCCGCCGAACGTGGCGCAGTCGATCATCAAGCAGTAACGCCTTTTCGTATTCACCTTTTCAGTTCAGGAGAAGAAATCGTGTCCAAGGAAAAATTTGAACGCAGCAAGCCGCACGTTAACGTTGGGACGATTGGTCACGTTGACCATGGTAAGACGACGCTGACGGCGGCGCTGACGAAGGTGATGGCGGAGACTCACGGTGGTGAGTTCAAGGCATACGATCAGATTGACAAGGCGCCGGAGGAGAAGGCGCGCGGCATTACGATTTCGACGGCGCACGTGGAGTACCAGTCGAAGGAGCGTCACTACGCGCACGTGGATTGTCCGGGGCACGCGGATTACGTGAAGAACATGATCACGGGTGCGGCGCAGATGGACGGTGCGATTTTGGTGGTGTCGGCGGCCGATGGCCCGATGCCGCAGACGCGCGAGCACATTTTGTTGGCGCGTCAGGTGGGCGTGCCGTACATCGTGGTGTTCATGAACAAGGCGGACATGGTGGACGACAAGGAGCTTTTGGAGCTTGTCGAGATGGAAGTTCGCGAGTTGTTGAGCACGTACAAGTTCCCTGGCGACGACACGCCGATCGTGGTGGGTTCTGCGCTGAAGGCGCTCGAGGGCGACACGAGTCCGATCGGGGTGCCTGCGGTGATCAAGCTCGTCGAGGAGATGGACAAGTACATCCCGGTGCCGAAGCGCGACATCGACAAGCCGTTCTTGATGCCGGTGGAAGACGTATTTTCGATTTCCGGGCGCGGCACGGTGGTCACCGGGCGCATTGAGCGCGGGATCGTGAAGGTGAACGAGGAAGTGGAGATCATCGGTCTAAAGGAAACGGTGAAGACGACGTGCACGGGCGTA
>RGUL01000127.1 GCA_010027845.1 Gammaproteobacteria bacterium | reverse complement strand
CGTCGCCTTCGAGCACGCCGCGGCGTTCGCGACCATCGGCATCGAGTGCGGAATATTCGAACGCGCCCACGCTCAATCCTCACGCGTGACGCGCAGCACTTCCTCGAGCGTGGTTTCGCCCGCGAGCACGCGGCGACGACCGTCGTCACGAATCGACGGCGTCTGCGTGCGCGCATGCCGCTCGAGTTCCGCTTCGGCGGCGCCGTCGTGGATCAACGTTCGCATCGTGTCGTCGATCGTGACGAGTTCGTAGATGCCGGTGCGACCCCGATAACCCACGCCGCCGCGGCTCGCGCGGCGCAGCTGCAAGGGCGGGGCGTCGGGCGCGACGCCGAGTTGTCGCCGCTCGAGCTCGCTCGCGACGTAAGACTCGGCCGTGTTCGGATCGATCGTGCGCACGAGCCGCTGCGCGAGCACGCCGATGAGACTCGAGGCAAGCAAAAACGGTTCGATACCCATGTCGCGCAGGCGCGTGACCGCGCCGACGGCGGTGTTGGTGTGCAGCGTCGAGAGCACGAGGTGGCCGGTGAGCGATGCTTGCACGGCGATTTGTGCGGTTTCGAGATCACGAATTTCACCGACCATCACCACGTCCGGGTCCTGGCGCAGAATCGCGCGCAAGCCACGTGCGAAACTCATGTCGACCCGCGTGTTCACTTGGGTCTGACCGATGCCGTCGATGAAATATTCGATCGGATCTTCGACCGTCAAAATATTGCGCGTCGCATCGTTCAGGCGCGACAAGGCGGCATACAACGTCGTGGTTTTGCCCGAGCCGGTGGGACCGGTGACCAACAAAATGCCGTTCGGCTTGTGGATCAAGGCATCGACGAGCGCCGTGGTCGTATCGTCCATACCGAGTTGCCCGAGATCGAGCCGCCCGGCTTGTTTATCGAGCAGACGAAGCACGACCCGCTCACCGTGACCCGAGGGAATCGTCGAGACGCGCACGTCGACCGCGCGACCGGCGACCTTCAAAGAAATCCGCCCGTCTTGCGGCAGTCGTTTTTCGGCGATGTCGAGCTTCGACATCACCTTGATGCGCGAGACCATCGACGCGGCGATCGCGCGACGCGTCTGCAACACCTCCTGCATCACCCCGTCGATGCGAAAGCGAACCACCAAGCGATTCTCGAACGGTTCGACGTGGATGTCCGACGCATTGTTGCGAATCGCCTGCGTGAGCAGCGCGTTGATGAGGCGGATGATGGGTGCGTCGTCTTCGCTGTCGAGCAGATCCGCTTGTTCGGGGAGATCTTGCGCGAGCCCGGCGAGATCGGTTTCGCTGTCGATATCGTCGGCGGCGAGACGGGCGTCGCTGCCTTCCTCGTAGGCCGTGCGCAGCAACTCGTCGAATTGCTCGGCGCTGACCGTCGCGAGCCGCAGCGGTACGCGCAAGTGCCGACGCGCTTCGGCGAGCGCTTCGGCGGTGGTGTCCGCGCGCATCACGCCCTCGGCCGCGCCGCTCGCCACCTTGCGCACGAGCACGCCGTGACGGCGCGCGAAAGCGAGCGGTAGCGCGACCGTGCTCACTTCGGCGGGCCGGGCGGACGTTCGGGCAGCGCGGGCGCCGGGCCGGGCACGGTGGTCGGGCCGGGCGCACTCGGCGGTGCGCTCGGCGTCGGCGCGGGTGCGGCCGGTTGCAACTCGGGCAGCACAGCGCGTTTCTCGCCCGGCAACAGCGGCATGACTTCGTAGCGCGGCCCGAGCTTCAATTGTTGATCGCGGATGTAATTATATTTTTGATTGGTCTCGAGCGCCGCATCGAGGCCATCGCGCAAGATGCGCGGCTGGATGAACACCATCAAATTCGTTTTGGTTTTCTTCGCGCTGCGCGTGCGAAAGGCCTCACCGAGCAGCGGAATGCGGCCGAGGTAGGGTACGCGCTGCTCGCCACCGGTCTGCGTGTCTTGAATCAGTCCGCCGAGCACCACGGTGCCACCGTCCTCAATCAGCACGTTGGTGGTGATGGTGCGCTTATTGGTGATGAGATCGACGGCGCCCGCGCTCGTGCTCGCGATGCTGGAGCTTTCCTGATCGATTTTGAGCATCACCGCATTGCCTTCGTTGATCTGCGGGGTGATTTTCAAAATCGTGCCGACTTCTTGGCGCTGGATGGTCTGGAACGGGTTGAGCGTCGAGCCGGTGTTCGCGCCGGTGCTGCTGTAACGACCGGTCAAAAATGGCACTTCCTGCGCGACTTTGATCTCGGCTTGATGATTGTCCATGGTGACGATCGACGGCGTGGCGATGATGTTGGTGTTGGCATCGCCACGCAGCGCGCGGATGACCGCCGCAAAATTCACGCCCGTATCGCGCAGTCGACCGACACCGATCGTCGTACCGTTCGGCACCGTACTGAGCGTTGAGGGGTCGCTCGCGGCGCGTGCAAGATCGACGATGCTCACGCCGCCGATCGGTTGCACGAAACCGCCGACGAGCTCATCGCGCTTGCTGCCGTCGATCGCCCAGTTCACGCCGAGCTCGGCCGATTTATCCGCAGTTACTTCGACGATGATGGCCTCGACCAAAACTTGCGCACGCCGGATGTCGAGTTTGTCGACCACGGCCATCAACGCATTCATCGATTTCGCCGGCGCTGTCACTACGAGCGCATTGGTTGCGGGGTCGGCCCAAATCACGGTGTTGCGCTCGGCGGTGGCGGTCGCGCCCGCGGCACCAGCGGTGGCGGTCGTGCCACCGGTGACGGCGATTTGTTCTTTGAGTTTAGCGGCGATCTTTTCCGCATCGGCGTAACGCAAATAGCGCACGCGCGTATCGCCACCGTTCGCGAGCGGCGTGTCGAGATAGGCGATCAAAGTGCGCGCACGTAGTCGCTGCGTTTTCTCACCGGCGAGCAAAATGCTGTTCGAGCGTTCGTCGGCGACCACGCGCAGTGGCGCGACGCCGCTGTCGGGTGCCGCTTGTCCTTGATTGAGCGCGGTCATGGTCCGCACGACTTCCGCGGCCGAGGCGTTCTGCATCGGTACGACTTCGATGTCGGTGTCGGT
>RGUL01000126.1 GCA_010027845.1 Gammaproteobacteria bacterium | reverse complement strand
TCTGCACCGCCCTCGACCGACACGCCGTCGACCGCTGCAGCGCCGCCAGCCATACCGCCAGCCATGCTATCGCCACCCAAAGCCTCGGGCAACGGAATGCCGTTGGCGATCAACATTTCCTTGATCTGATCGAGTTGCGGCGGCGGCGGCGCAACGTACGTCAGACGGTTCACGACCGGGCGCACCACGAACAAACCGACGGGCGCGATCGCGAGTGCGATGAACAGATATTTGACCGCATCGATCGTTTCCGGGCGCTCCCATAGCGGCGTCGGCGCTTCAGGGCCTTCGAATGCTGTGCTGATGACGTTTACGGCGTCACCACGTTGATTGTTGAAGCCCACCGCGCCCTGCACGAGCTGCGTCAGGCGTGCGACTTCGGCCGCCGGCAGCGGCTTGGGCGCGGGCTTCGTCGTCGAGCCCGGCGGAACGATAGCGTTATTGATCGCGACCGCGACCGTCAAACGACGCAAACGCGGCGCCGGGTCAACGACATACCGCACCGTGCGATCCATTTCATAGTTTTTGGCGGCACTCTTTTGCTGACCACGTACGACCGAGCCACTGCCCGCCGCGGTCGCATCCGCCGAAGCACCGTTGTTGGGCGCGGCATTCGCACCCGTCGCGGCTACCGCTTGCGTCGCCGCCGGCGGCTCGTTGGCGAGCGAGCCCGGGATACCCTGGCTCTTCGGTTCGGTGGTCGTCGACTCGTTCGACTGCTCCGACCGCACCTTCACACCCGTGTTGGTCGGATCGAAGTTTTCGTAGGTTTGCTCGATCACCGAAAAATCCAGATCGGCATTCACCTGCGCGCGAACGTTGGCCGCGCCGAAGATCGGCACCAACAACTGCATCACGCGCTCGGCGTAGTCCGACTCGGTCTTGCGGCGCAACTCGAGTTGTTTCGCGTTCAAATCTTTGCCGTCGACGGGCTCGGTCAACAGTCGACCGAACTGATCGACCACCGACACGTTCGCCGGCGTCATGTACGGAATGCTCGACGACACGAGATGCACGATCGCCTGCACTTGCCCGTCGCTCACCGAACGGCCGTTGTACGGCGTGATGATCACCGAGGCCTTCGGCTCAGTGCGATCCCGGATGAACGCGCTCTCGCGCGGCAGGGCTAGATGCACGCGCGCATCGCGGACGGTGTTGATCCGCCGAATGCTCTGCGCGAGTTCCTCTTCGATCGAGGCGTTATAGCGTGCACGCTCCATGAATTGGCTCGTGCCGAGCGGCATCTGATCTTTGATTCCCGAAAAGCCGGTCGAGGCCTCGCGTGGTAAACCAGCCGAGGCCAACAAGATCCGCGCCTCGTGGAAATCAGCGGCATTCACTTGCAGGTTGCCGGACACCGGATCGAGCGTGACGCCGATGCCGTTCTTCTTCAAAAGCTGTTGCGCGGTTTCTTTGTCGGAGTCCGCCATCTCCGGATAGAGCGCACGCGGCGGCGGTGCTGACAAGGTCGTGTAGGCGACGATGCCGAGCAACAACACCAATGCAAAACCGAAATACGGCAGTGCCTTACGCACCGCCGGTCGTTCGAGGATTTGCGCGAGCGCGCCCTTGGGCTGCCCCGGTGGCGTGTCACCGACCGGTGCGAGACTGCCCGAAGTGGAGACGTTCACCCCACCATCGAGACCACTGCCCAATACATCTGCTTCGGTTGCTGCCATGACCTTACACCGACATGTTCATGATTTCGCGGTACGACTCGAGAATCTTGTTGCGCACCTGCACGGTGGCTTCGAACGCGACCGATGCTTTCTGCATCGCGATCGCCACGTCGGTCAGCGAGACGTTCTCACCTTTGACGTACGCGGTTTGCAAATCGCGCGAGACGCGTTGCTGATCGTTGACCGAATCGACTGCCGATTTCATGGTGTCCATGAACGTCGGCTGCGGCGCGGGTGGCTGGAAGAACGGCGCAGCCGGCCCGTGCGGCGCGCCCGGCGCCACACCTGGGGTACGCACGGCATCACGCATCGAACGCAGTTGTTCGAGCGCCTGCTGCATCGCAACAGAGTGAATAGTCATGTGTTGGCCACCATCAAGCCGTTATCACGCAAGCGCGCGAGCTTGTAGCGCAACGTGCGCTCGCTAATGCCGAGACGCGCGGCGGCGGCCGTGCGTGTCCGACAATCGCGCAAGGTCGCGAGGATCATCTCGGCTTCTTGTTCGGCACGTCGATCGGCGAGCGAGCCATCGACGCGCGCAGATTCGCTCTCGGCGATGACGATCGGCGCCATCGGCACGAACCCAGCGTGCGGCAACGGCATTTCGAGACCGAGATGCATTGCCGAGAGCGACGTGCCTTCGGCGACCACCATCGCACGCTGAATGACGTTTTCGAGTTCGCGTACGTTGCCGGGCCACGAGTAGCTTTGCAGCGCCGCGATCGCTGAGTCGTCGAGTTCGGTGACCGGTGAGATGTGCCGATGTTTGACCAGCATCGCGTGCGCGAGCGGCAAGATATCGCCCGGCCGTTCGACGAGCGGCTTCAGCGACAAGGGGAAAATATTGAGGCGGTAATACAGGTCTTCGCGGAACCGACCGATGTGTATATCGCCCTTCAAATTGCGATTGGTCGCCGCGAGCAGTCTGAAATTCGTTTTTTGCGGCTTGGTCGAGCCGAGCGGAATGAACTCGCGCTCTTGCAATACACGCAGCAGCTTCGCTTGCACCGCGAGCGGCAACTCACCGACCTCGTCCAAAAACAGCGTGCCGCCGTCGGCTTGCGCGAAGAAGCCGTCGAACTTTTGCACCGCACCCGTGAACGCGCCGCGCTCGTGACCGAAGAGCAGATCCTCGACCATCGATTCGGGCAGACACGCGCAGTTGAAGGCGATGAATCGACCGCTGCTACGCAAAGAATTCTGGTGGATGAACCGCGCGAGCACTTCCTTACCGGTGCCCGAGGGGCCACCGATGAGCACGGTGACTTCCGTTTTCGCCACACGCGAGGCGAGCGTCAGCAGTTGCTCGGTGAACGGGTCACCGAACACGACTTCGTCGACGGATTGTTGC
>RGUL01000125.1 GCA_010027845.1 Gammaproteobacteria bacterium | reverse complement strand
GCGATGTCGAGGGTTTGCAAGTGGAGCTCGTGCCGCTGCTCGGCAGCGTGCAACACCGGGGTCGGTTGCGCTCGGCGATGAAGGCGTACGGCGTGCAAACCGTCTATCACGCGGCCGCCTACAAACACGTGCCGATCGTCGAAGCCAACGTGATCGAGGGTATCGACAACAATGTTCTTGGTACTTGGGCGGCCGCCGAAGTCGCGCTCGAGGAAGAAGTCGAACTTTTCATGCTGGTGTCGACCGACAAGGCCGTCAACCCGACCAATGTCATGGGCGCGAGCAAACGTGCGGCCGAAATGGTGCTGCAGGCTTTGCAGCAACGCAGCGCGAAAACTCGATTTGCGATGGTTCGGTTCGGCAACGTGTTGGCGTCCTCGGGTTCGGTGGTGCCGCTCTTTCAAGAGCAGATTCGCCGTGGTGGTCCGGTGACCGTGACCCACCCGGACGTGATCCGCTACTTCATGACGATCCGCGAAGCGGCTCAGCTCGTGATTCAAGCGAGCGCCATGGCGCAGGGCGGCGACGTGTTCGTGCTCGATATGGGTCAGCCTGTGCGCATCGTCGAGCTCGCACGGCGCATGATCGGCCTGATGGGCCACACGGTTCGCGATGCGAGCAGCCCGAACGGCGATATCGAGATTCAGTTTATGGGTCTTCGACCGGCAGAAAAATTATACGAAGAATTGTTGATCGGGAAGAACGTGTCGGGCACCCAACACCCGATGATCATGCGCGCCATCGAGCACATGTTGCCCTGGGCAACCGTGCAGCCCGTATTGACGCGCCTCGTTGAGGCCGTGCGCCTCGGGGACACCTCGCGCTGTTTGCAGTTGATGCAAGGGCTCGTGGTCGAATATCGGCCCAATCTCGCCGTACACGATCTCGTTTGGAATGCGTTGTCCGTTAATCGCGCCGTCGAGGACAAGGTCAAACCGTTGCCGGCTCGGCGCACCAAGCGTTCGGGCGAGGGGCCCGCCTAAGACGCCGATCCGGCGTACAATGCGCGCCCCATGCGCGTCACCATTTTCGGTTCCGGCTATGTGGGCCTCGTCGCAGGCGCCTGTTTTGCCGATTTCGGCAACGACGTGCTGTGCGTCGACGTCGATGCGTCGAAAATCGAAAAACTAAATCGCGGCATCATTCCCATTCACGAGCCGGGTCTTGAAGCGTTGATCGCCCGTAATGCCGCGGCGGGTCGGTTGAAGTTCACGACCGATGCGGCGGTCGGCGTCGCACACGGGCTGTTTCAATTCATCGCCGTCGGCACGCCGCCCGACGAAGACGGCTCGGCAGACCTGCGGCACGTGCTCGCGGTCGCGCGCACGATCGGCCAGCACATCGACGACTATCGCATCGTCATCGACAAATCGACCGTGCCCGTCGGCACCGCCGACAAAGTTCGCGCAGAACTTGCAAATGCGGCGCGCGCACGCGGCAAAGACATTCAATTCGACGTCGTTTCGAACCCTGAGTTTTTGAAAGAAGGCGCAGCAGTAGGCGACTTTTTGCGCCCCGATCGCGTGGTCGTGGGCGCCGACTCGCCGCGGGCCATCGAGGCGATGCGCGCGCTTTACGAGCCGTTCATCCGCAATCACGATCGTATGATCGTGATGGATATTCGCTCCGCCGAGCTCACCAAATACGCCGCGAATGCGATGCTCGCCACCAAAATTTCGTTCATCAACGAACTCGCCGGGATCGCCGAACACGTCGGGGATCGGCTACTCGTTCATCTACCCGGGCGCGGGTTACGGTGGGTCGTGTTTCCCTAAGGACGTGCAAGCGCTGCGGCGGACCGCCGCGCAGGCGGGGGCGCCGAGCACCATGCTCGAGGCCGTCGAAGCGGTGAACGTGCGTCAGAAGCAGAAGCTCTTCGAACGGATCAGCGCTCATTTCGGCGGTGCGCTCAAAGGCCGTACGTTCGCGCTCTGGGGGCTCGCCTTCAAGCCCGACACCGACGACATGCGCGAGGCGCCGAGCCGGGTCGTGATGGAGGCGCTCTGGGCCGCCGGCGCCCGGGTGCAGGCCTACGATCCGGTCGCGATGGACGAGGCGCGGCGCCTGTACCCAACGGAAACGGCCGCAGACGGCTCAGGCGTTGCGCCTAAGCTCGGCCTGGCTGCCAAGCCCAGCCTAGCCTTGGAGGGTGCGGATGCGCTCGTGATCATCACCGAGTGGAAGGAGTTCCGCAGCCCGGACCTCGATCTCGTCAAGGCAAAACTCCGCACGCCGGTGATTTTCGACGGTCGCAATCTGTACGACCCCGCCGCGCTCGCTCGGCAAGGGTTCACCTACTACGCGATCGGCCGCGGCGCCTCCGTCCGCAAGCCCCGATAAGGCACTCCGATGCGGCCGATTCGTCCGGTGGTGTTGTCGGGTGGCTCGGGGACGCGATTGTGGCCGCTGTCGCGCGAGTTGTTTCCGAAGCAATTGCTACCGCTCGCGAGTCAGAGCGAGACGATGTTGCAGGCGACGGTGTCGCGCCTCGCAGGCCTTGCGAATCTCGCGGCGCCGATCGTCGTGTGCAACGAGGCGCACCGTTTTTTGGTGGCCGAACAATTGCGCGGACTCGCGCCCGATTCCGAGGCCGACATCGTGCTCGAACCCGTCGGTCGCAACACCGCACCAGCGATCGCGTTGGCGGCACTTTTGGCGCTCGGCGAGGCGGGCGCGCACGAAGACCCGCTGTTGCTGGTGCTCGCCGCCGACCACGTGATTCGTGATGCCGCAGAATTTCGCGCCGCGGTGAGTCGCGCCGTGCGGGTCGCGGCAGCCGGCCACCTCGTGACCTTCGGCATCGTGCCGCAAGGGGCGGAAACCGGTTACGGCTACATCCGCCGCGCGCCGCAGTCGCTCGAAGGTTTAAACGCAGCCTATCCCATCCTACGCTTCGTCGAGAAACCCGATCGCCAAACGGCCCAGGGGTTCGTGGCGGCGGGCGATTATCTTTGGAACTCAGGGATGTTCCTCTTCTCGGCGCGTCGCTATCTCGAAGAACTCGCGCACCACGCACCCGATATCGACCGCGCCTCGCGCGCGGCG
>RGUL01000124.1 GCA_010027845.1 Gammaproteobacteria bacterium | reverse complement strand
ACGTCCGGGCCCCACTTTTGCTGCTTGGTGCCGAGGCTCATGGTTTTGGCGCGAGCCGCCTTGGCGTTGTAGTGCGGATTGCCGGGCGTCACGGAATCTTTGACCTGCGAAACCTTCCATTCGAGTCCAGGCGTAACCACCGAGCGTTGCACCAAGTCGTCTCCGACCCATTCGAAGCGCAGCTTGCCGTCCGGATTGCGAATTTTGGCGAGATCGTTCGCCCGCGACCCCGAGGCCGGACCCGAAGTACGTAACGTCGCGCGCGAGGCGACCGTGCCATGACAATCCTTACAGTCGATTTCGACCGCGGCGGCCACCTCACCGATGATGTGACCGGTGCCGTGCGAGTCCTGGGCATAGTGACAATCGACGCATTGCATGCCGACGTCGACGTGGATCGACGCCATGTGCACCGTCTTGTCCCATTTCTTCGGATCGTCGTTGGCGACGATATTGCCGTCTTTATCGAGCAGATTACCTTTGCGATCGCGCTTCTGAATCGCGCGGAAGTTCCAGCCGTGACCATGGTAATCGGCGAACTGGGTATCTTTGAGCGACGGATTGAGGGTGCTCACGTCGCTCAGGAATTTCGGATCGGCCCACAGTCCGCGTGGTGCGGCACCCTCGGGGTTCCGATCGAGCACCTTGCGCATCTCTTCGGCGGTCGGAAATTTTTGCTCTTTGGGCCACATCGACGGTGCGTCGGATTCGTAATCCCACATCGTGTAACCCAGGAACGAGTTCATGAACATGTTCGGCTGGTGCATGTGGCAGATCATGCATTGGCTCGTCGGGATCGCCCGCGTGAACTCGTGCTTGAGCGGATGTCCGCTCTCGCCTTTCGGAATCGTCGGGTCGGCGGTTTGAGTGGTGCCATCGTGACCGAACTTCGCGTACGGACCTGCGTGCCGCGGGTCGCGATCGTTGGCGTAGACGACGTGGCAAGAACTACACCCGGAGCTGCGGTAGTCGCCCGGGTTGTCGTTTGTGCCCATGAACCACATCAACGGATCGTTCAAACGCGTTTTGTGGATGTTGAGCACCGGCACTGCGATTCGTGCGCCCGTGCCGGGGCCGCGATTCGACTGCTTGAAGTCGGGGCGCCCAGGCTCCTCGAGCTTTTGAATCGAACCCGAGATATTCGGCAGACCCGTTTCCGGGAACTGATTGGTGATGTTACGACCACCACGCTCAAAAGCGCGGAACACGTCGGCGGGCGGCAAATTTTCCCAACGCGGTAGCGGATACACCTGATCGATGACGTTGAACTTCTCCTGCTCCTCGGGTGTCGCCTTCGCACCCTTCAAGATCGCCGCCTTGCCATCGCGGGTATAACTCTCACCGAGGATATAGCGCTTAAACGGCAACAAACCGTTGTTGTATGCCGCACCGCCCCAAAACATGGTCGCCGTTGCCATCAAACTTCGATGCGCATCTTTGATGGTCTTTTCGTGACAGGCCCCGCAGGCCTCCATCGCGATGCGATAATCGCCCGGGTTCACGAAACGAATGAACTCGGGACTTTCTTTGTTAAGCAGCGCATACGTGCGCTCGGGCGTGCGACTCGAAGGGTAGTGCCAAGATTCCGGGTAACGCGGCAGCACGTGCGCGCGCTCGCGCGCGGCCACATATTCCTTGCTCTTTTCGTCCTTACCTTCCCAACGCACGTCCGCCTTGCCGCCGTGACAATCGGTGCAACCGAGCACGACACCCGGATTCGCATGCATGGTCGGTTGATCGGTCGCAGCGTGACAGGTTAAGCAACCGGCACTTTTAGCCTGTGCCTCGGCGGGCGTTTGCGCCGCCGGCGACGACGGCGCCGTGGGCACGTCGTGGTCGTGCCGCGGATGCTCCTCCTCGTTCGTCGTAGCGACGATCGCGTAGCTACCGATCGCCAAAACAGCCAGTGCGACGATCAAAAATTTACGTTGCATGTTCATCAGTACGTGAGCACCAGATTGCCGAGGATCGCGTGGGCATTGCGATCGGGAAACAAGGCCCGATAACCCGCGCCGGGAAATAGCGTGGCGTACGAAAGCCTTGCAACGACGTTTTGGATTGCGAGTGGGCGCCAAGTTAGCGCGATCGAAGCATCGACGCCGATGCCTCTGCCGATGCCCGACTGCGCCCGCGCCGCCTCAAGCGTCGCCGTGTTATCGAACGCGAGATAGTTCAAGTTACCGCTGACGCGCAGCGTCGGCGTCAAATCGAGGTCGACACCCGCGCCGAGCAATCTTAGACCGGGGTTAACGAAATTCGATTGGCCGAATTCTTTCGACGAGCGCAAAGAATTCAGCATACCGTTTCGCCCCGAGAGCGCGACTCGACCGCCGGCGATCAGCGGTACGGGCTCGCGAATCCAAAAACTCGTGTCGGCGCCGGCGAACAGCGGGTTCTCCAGCACCGCATCAAATCCCTCGGCCCGCCCGTCGTACGGGTCGCGATCACCCGACGCCCAAGCGATCGAGCCGCGCGCGCGAATCCAAGAGAAATCGCGCGATAGTTCGGCGGCAAAAAAACCGGCGCGCACGCTCTGACTGCGTTCGACGAATATGCCGCGACTGGTGTCGCCGACCACCGCATAGGCAGAGGTCGAAAGATTGAGCACACCGAAGTGGCCGTCGCCGGACGCACCGATATAGGTCACGTCGTAGTCGTAACTGCGTTCGAGACCGAGCGACGCCGGTCGCTGGATGATGCCGTTGTCGTCGTAGCGAATACGACCACCCTCGCGGTTGCGATCGTGCATGACGACCGCCTGCGAGGTGAACCCGAGCACCGGAAAATCTTGGTAGTAGACGTTGGCAACGAACAAATCGTCGCGGCGCAATGCCGCAAGACCACGCTCGGCGAGATTATTGAGGCCGCTGTTAGTGTCTTTGTCGATGCGACGAAACCAAGCGAGGTTGTACTGCAAGCGGTTGTTGTCGCGAATTCCGAACCAACGCACACCGAGCGCGCTATCCGAATACAAGAAGCCACGGAAATCAGCGGTGAAGGGCTGCACACCGACGCGGACACTGTCGAAATCGTAACGCTCCGACACGTTCCACATGTGCTT
>RGUL01000123.1 GCA_010027845.1 Gammaproteobacteria bacterium | reverse complement strand
TTTCATGGTGTCGGCGGGCTACATGCAGCGTTGGTGGGGCCCCGGTTTCGAGGGCAGTTTGATCTTAGGCACCAATGCTCGACCGATTCCGAGCGTCACCATCGAGCGTAATTACACCGACCCGTTCGAGACGCGTTGGCTCAAATGGCTCGGACCATGGCGCGCGAGCATCGCGATCGGCAAAGCGGAGAGTGCGGACACGGCGCGCAACGGCACGTTGCCGGTGTTGTCGGATACGAAATTTTTCGCCGCGCGGTTTGCATTCCGTCCGCGGCCTTGGCTCGACGTCGCATTGACGCGCAGCGCACAGACGTGCGGCGCCGGGCGACTTTGCAATTTGTCGACCTTCAAAAATTTGCTGTTGGGTAACGACAATCGCGGCGGCAGCGTGACGCTGGCGAACGAATCGGGTAACCAAATGGCCGGGTACGACCTGCGCCTAACGTCCCCGTGGCGTCGTTTGCCGATCGCGGTTTACGGCCAGTTCATCGGTGAGGACGAGGCCAACCACCTGCCGAGCAAGTTTTTGGGGTTGCTCGGCGCCGAGGCGTGGGGCGTCAGTGCCTTGGGCGACTACCGCGTGCATCTCGAGTACGCGGATACCGCCTGCGAATTCACTCGCAAAAATTCGGCTTACGATTGTGCCTATCGAAACCCCGGTATCTTTCCGCAGGGCTACACCTTCCGCGGCCGGATCATCGGTCATCCGATGGATAACGATGGCCGTATGCTGTCGGTCGGCGGTGCGCTCGTCAGGACGGGCGGCGATTCGATCGATTTGCTGTTGCGCCGCGCCGAACTCAATCGGGGCGGGATGTCGTTCGATCGGTTTCACGCCTTGAGTCCTTCGCCGGCCACCGTCCGTAACCTCGAAATTCAGTACAATCGGGCGCTGGATCTCGGTGATTGGGGTCGTGGGCGGATGCGGATCGGCATCGGTTTCGACTCGACGACCGGGCAGGTGCTCGATCGCGCCGGCGTGCGCGGTTTTCTCGAATGGCAGCAGGGCTTGTGATGCTTCGGACGCGTTGGGTTACTCGGTTGGTCGCAGGCATGCTCGGCGCAGCGTTGTCGCTAACGGTACCGATCGCCAGTGCGCAATCCGCCGCGCAACTCGACGCGTTGAAGTCGATGAGTCCGTCCGATCGGGCGGCGCTGATGAAGCAGATGGGCATCGATCCGGAGTCGGCGGGTGCTGCAACCGACGGTGCACAACCCAAAAAAATCGAGCCGCGCTTGCCGCGCAAGGCTGCCGCGCGTTCGGCGACCGAAGATCCGGAGGCGAGCGAAGCCGAGTTAGACCCCGAGACGGGGTTGCCTCGCCCTGCGAAGCGATTCAAACCGGGCGATACGTTGTTGTTGGAGGTGGACCTGCAGCGCGGCAAGCCCGCGCAGGTGATTCCGCAACTGAACGGCTTGCCGCCCATCAATGTTCCCGCAGTGCCCGAGCCCGAGTTGACGAGCGATGAGCGTCAATATCTCGAGCAATTTTTGATCTCGTTGCGAGCGCGCAATCCGTACCGAATCGAGGCGGACGGAACGCTGCAACTGCCGGGTGTTCGTGCTCTTTCGATCGGCGGACTCACCGATGAACAGGCCACCAAACGCATTGCCGCCGAAGCGGTCTTCGCGAAACTCGTGGTCAAGGTCGCACGCCTTCCGGTACAGCCCTATGGTGCTGATGCGTTAAAACCGTTCGGCTACGATCTATTTGACGAGGAACCCTCCACCTTCGCTCCCGTCAGCGACGTTCCCGTACCGGCGGACTATGTGCTCGGGCCGGGCGATCAGTTGATCGTGCAATTGTTCGGTAGTCAAAACCGCACGCACAAACTGGTCGTGAACGCCGAAGGGCGCGTCAATGTGCCGGACATCGGCCCGGTCTCCGTCGTCGGCAAAACTTTTGACGCGGCCCGGGTCGACATCGAAGCGCGTATCGCCAGGCAGTTCGTCGGTACGCAGGGTAGCGTCAGCTTGGCAGACACGCGCGCGATACGGGTCTTCGTGGTGGGTGAGGCCAAGCGTCCCGGTGCCTACACCGTGAGCGGTCTATCGACCGTAACAAGTGCGCTCTACGCAGCCGGAGGCGTCAAGCGCTCGGGCTCGTTGCGCGACGTCCAATTGAAGCGTCGCGGACAAATCGTGCGTCATCTCGATTTGTACGATCTTCTGTTACACGGTGACACCAGCAACGACGCGCCTTTGCAATCGGGCGACGCGGTGTTCATCCCGCCGGTGGGGCCGACGGCTTCGGTCGAGGGTGAGGTTCAGCGGCCGGCGATCTACGAACTGCGCGGCCCGACAACCATGGCATCGCTGGTCGGGCTCGCGGGTGGCTTGACGAGTTCGGCGGACGCGAGCGTTGCCTCGCTCGTGCGTATCGACGATCAAAAATTGCGCGTCGCGATCAACGTGCCGCTCGACTCTGCGAACGGTCGTGACGAGAAGATTCGTAACGGTGATGCCGTTCGGATCGGGCGGTTGCGGCCGACGCTCGATGCGGGTGTCACGATCGAAGGTCACGTGTTCCGTCCAGGAACGCTCGCGTGGAAACCGGGCATGCGACTGTCGGATGCATTACGTTCTATGGAGGAAGTCAGGCCGAACGCCGATCTCAGCTACGTCCTCGTGCGCCGCGAAATGCCCCCGGATCGTCGCGTCGTGTTTCTCTCCGCCGATCTAGCGGCGGCGTTGCGCGCGCCCGGGTCGAAAGCCGATCTTGCGCTCGCCGCTCGGGATCGGGTGATCGTGTTCGATGCCAACGCGAGCCGTCGGCAATTGATCGAGCCTTTGCTCGCCGAGTTGCGACGGCAGTCGGACCTCGCGCAGCCGACGGCCATCGTATCGGTCGGTGGGCGCGTAAAAATGCCGGGCGACTATCCGCTCGAGCCCGGCATGCGCGTCAGCGATCTCGTCCGCGCCGGTGGTCGCCTCGAGGACGCGGCATTTCCCGGCACCGCCGAGTTGGCGCGCTATCGCACCGACGGCAAGGAGCGCACCACCGAGTTGCTCGAGATTGATCTTGCGGCGGTGTTGCGCGGCGATGCCGCGGCCGACGTGTTGTTGCAGTCGTTCGACACCTTGACCATCAAAGAATTGCCCGAATGGAGTTTGCGCGAACAGGTCACGCTCACCGGCGAGGTCCGATTTCCCGGTACCTATCCGATCCGTCGCGGTGAAACGCTACGCTCGGTGTTGGAGCGCGCGGGT
>RGUL01000122.1 GCA_010027845.1 Gammaproteobacteria bacterium | reverse complement strand
GCCTCGTACCTCGGTTTGCCCGACGCCGGTATCGCCACCTACACCGAAATGCTGTCGCGCGTCGCAAAAGTCGTCGAGAAATCGACGGCGCCCGTGATCGCCGATGCCGACACCGGCTTCGGCGGACTGCTCAACGTGCATCACACGGTTCGCGGTTACGAACGCGCCGGCGTCACCGCGATCCAGATCGAGGACCAAGAATTTCCCAAAAAATGTGGGCATACCCCCTATCGACGCGTAATTCCGTTGGACGAAATGGTCGCCAAGGTGCGAGTCGCGGTCGACGCCCGCACCGACCCGAACTTTTTGATCATCGCACGCACCGACGCGCGTGGTGGTCACGGCTTCGACGAGGCGGTACGCCGCGGTCAGGCTTACGCCGCCGCCGGTGCCGATATCGTGTTCGTCGAAGCGCTGCACTCCGAGGACGAGATGCGCCGCGCCTGCGCGGCGATCCGTGCACCGATGATGGCCAATATGTCCGACGGTGGTAAAACACCGATTCGGCCGGCACGCGAGTTAAAAGACTTCGGTTACTCGCTCGCGATCTTCCCGGCGATGAACGCGCTCGCGGCGAGTGCCGCGATGGAGCGAGCACTGCATAACCTCAAAGAAAATGGCACGAGCGCATCGTCCGACGTACCGTTGTTCGGTTTCGACGACTTTTGTCGGATGGTCGGCTTCGAGGACGTCTGGGCATTCGAGGAAAAATGGAAAGACGTGCTGGAAAAACCCCGTCGATGATCGCCTACCCGGACGGCATCTACGCCGTCGATGCCGAGTACGTGCGACCGAAACTCGCTGCGGTGCACGTGATGGTGCACGCCGGTCGCGCGGCCATCGTCGATTCCGGCACCTCGCATTCGGTGCCGCAGGTGCTCGCCGCGCTCGACACGCTCGGTGTCGCGCGCGAAGCCGTCGATTGGTTGTGGCTCACGCACGTGCATCTCGATCATGCCGGCGGCGCGGGTCAACTCATGCAAGCGTTGCCGAACGCGCGCGCCGTGCTGCATCCGCGCGGTGCGCCGCACATGATCGCGCCCGCGAAACTCGTCGAGGCCTCGATCGCCGTCTACGGCGCTGAGAATTTTGCCAATTTGTACGGCGAAATTTTGCCGATCGACGCGGCGCGCGTGCAGGTCACGCGAGATGGCGAATTCATCGAACTGGCGGGACGACGTATCGAAATTTTGCACACGCCCGGGCACGCACTGCACCACCAAGCGTTCGTCGATCATGGCGGCGTCGAGGGGCCGAACGTTTTCACTGGCGATACGTTCGGACTCTGCTACACCGAGTTCACGCGCGAGGGTCGTGCGCTCGCGATGCCGACCACCTCGCCGACGCAATTCGATCCCGAACAACTCGTCGCGTCGATTCGGCGGGTCGTCTCGATCGCACCGCAAGCCGCCTACCTCACCCACTACGGCCGCGTCACCGACATCCCGCGGCTCGGCGCAAATCTCGAACGACTCGTGCGGCGGTTCGCCGAAATCGCCATCGAGCACCGCACGCGCGAGGCGATACGCACGGCGTTGAGCGAATGTATGTGCGCCGAGGTCGCCGCCCACGGCTGCGACTTGACGAGGGCGCAAATCGAAGCGGTGCTCATAAACGATCTCGATCTGAACGCCGACGGTTTGCTGGCGTGGCTCGCACGGCGTCAATAAACTCTCTGCATGAAACCGAACTTCAAAGCCTTTCGTATCCACGAGATCGACAAAAAAATCGTCGCACGTTTCGATCAGGTGACGCTCGACGATCTCGCGCCGGGTGACGTCGTGGTGCGCGTGACGCACTCCGACATCAACTACAAAGATGCACTCGCAGCGACCGGTGCCGGGCGCATCCTGCGCAAATATCCGCTCGTCGGCGGTATCGATTTCGCGGGTGTCGTCGAAGCTTCGACCGACGCGCGCTACAAACCCGGCGACCCCGTGCTCGTCACCGGTTGCGGTCTGTCCGAAACGCACGACGGTGGTTACGCCGAATACGCGCGCGTCAAAGGCGAATGGGTCATACCGATGCCGGACGGGCTCGATGCTTTCAAAGCGATGTCGCTCGGGACCGCGGGCTTCACCGCTGCGCTCGCGATCCATCGGATGGAACACAACGGCCAGACGCCCGCCAAAGGACCGATCGTCGTCACCGGTGCGACCGGTGGCGTCGGCAGCATCGCCATCGACATGCTCGCCGGTCGCGGCTATGAAGTCTTCGCCGTCACCGGTAAAGCCGAGTCCGCCGACTATCTGCGGGCGCTAGGCGCGGCGAAAGTTTTGTTACGCAAAGAAATCGACTACGGCAAGCGACCACTGGAAGCAGCGCAGTACGGTGGCGCGATCGACAACGTCGGTGGTGAAACGCTCACCTGGCTCACGCGCACCGTCGATAACTGGGGCAACATCGCGAGCATCGGGCTCGCCGGCGGCGCCGAGTTGCACACCACCGTCATGCCTTTCATCTTGCGTGGCGTGAACCTGATCGGCATCAATTCTTCGGCGACGCTGCGCGAGTTGCGGCTTGTCGTTTGGCAGCGCATCGCGACCGACCTGAAGCCGCGTCATCTCGAGCGTATGGCGACGCGCATCATCGACTTCGACGATTTACCGGGTGCGTTCGACATCTACATGCACGGCGGCATCACCGGCCGCACCATCGTTCGCATCGCACGCTGATGGCCGATCGCGACGCCGAGACTCGCACGCTCGCGCAGGGCGCGACTGCACTCGGCTTGCAGGTCGAGTTGAGCGCGATCGAGCGCGCCTTGCGCTTACTCGACGAACTCGAACGCTGGAGTCGTGCCTACAACCTCACCGCCATCGATGCGCGCAGCGAAATGCTCACGCATCATCTGCTCGACAGTTGGTCGGTCGCAAAATTCTTACACGGCACGCGCATCATCGACGTCGGTACCGGCGCCGGGTTTCCCGGCTTACCGCTCGCGATCCTCGCGCCCGACAAAGAATTCACGCTGCTCGACTCGAACGGTAAGAAGGTGCGTTTCGTCGCGCACGCAGCGCGCACGCTCGGTTTGCGCAACGTCGTCGCGATCCACGCACGCGTCGAGGAACACGTACCGGCCGCGCCTTTCGATACGGTCCTCACCCGCGCTTTTGCACCGCTGCCCGAATTGCTGCGCAAGGTCGCCGGGTCGTGCGGCGTCGACACGCGTGTGCTCGCCATGAAGGGCCGTCGCACCGAAACGGCGCGC
>RGUL01000121.1 GCA_010027845.1 Gammaproteobacteria bacterium | reverse complement strand
CACCAACGTCAAGGCGACGGACTCGATGCTCTCGCGGTGCAACGCGAGCTGCGGCGCCGAGTCGATGAAGCAGATCGCGCCGCGCAAGCTCCACGGCGCGCAGTACGGCGTGATGTGCCCGTGCGAGACGCCCGAGGGCCAGTCGATCGGGCTGGTCAAGAACCTCTCGTGCCTCGCCTTCCTCACGGGCGAGCCAGGGTCGACGACGGCGCGGTGGACGCAGATCCTACTCGAGCTCGGGATGCGGCCGCGGCTCGAGTGCGCCGCGCGCGCGCTGATCGACGGCGTGTGGGTCGGGTCGACGGACGAGCCGCGCGCGCTGGCGGCGAGGCTCAGAGACCGACGCAGGAAAGGCCTGTGCAGCGCCTTCACCGGCGTCTCCGTCGAGGGCGCGGCGCTAATGGTGAGCACCGACGCGGGGCGGATCGTCAGGCCGCTGCTCGTCGTGGAGAACAACGCGCTGGTGTACGACGGCCGCGACGCCCCAGTGGCCGAGCTCGTCGCGCTCGGGATGGTGGACATGCTCGACTGCCGCGAGGCCTCGTGCGCGATGGTCGCCGCGACGCGGGCGGACCTCGCCGCGGGGCGCGAGCGGTACACGCACTGCGAGATCCACCCGGTGTACATGTTCGGCGTCACGGTGGCTGGCATGCCGTTCCCGGACCACAACCAGTCGCCGCGCAACGTGTACTACGCCGCGATGGGCAAGCAGGCCGTCGGCGTCTCGACGCTGAGCAACGGGAGGATGGACACGCTGGAGTACCGGCTGCACTACCCGCAGGTCCCGCTCGCCTCGTCGACGGGCGAGCGCGTCACGGGGCGCGACGACGTCGCGGGGCTCAATCCCGTCGTGGCGATCATGACGATGAACGGGTACAACCAGGAGGACTCGGTCGTGCTCAACCGAAGCTCGGTCGAGCGCGGGTTCGGCCACTCGACGGTGTACCGCACGTACCGAGTCGACGAGAAGTCGGCGCCGGGCATGACGGGCGAGCGTATATGTAATCCTGGGTCCGACCCGAGCGTGTCGCGCAAGAAGATCCAGGCGTACGACATGCTCGACTCGGACGGGATCGTCGAGCCCGGCGTCCGCGTCGTGCCGCAGCGCGACGTGCTCGTCGGGAAGGTCGTGCCGATGAGCGACGACGAGCGGTGCACGCACCGCGACGACTCGCTGCTCGCGCGCGAGGAGGGCATCGTGAACTCCGTGGTGCTCACGACGAACAGCGAGGGCCGGCGGCTCGCGAAGGTGCAGATGCGCAGCGCGCGGCGGCCGACGATCGGGGACAAGATCGCGTCGCGGCACGGACAGAAGGGCGTGTGCGGCATGATGTACGGCCAGGAGGACATGCCGTGGACGGCGGCGGGCATCAGTCCCGACGTCGTGATGAACCCGCACGCGATCCCGTCGCGCATGACGATCGGGCACATGAAGGAGTCGCTCCTCGCCAAACTGGCCGCGGTGCGCGGGATGCGCGGCGACGCGACGCCGTTCAGCAACTTGAGCGTCGACCAGATCGCCGCGGAGCTCCACGCGTGCGGGTACCAACGGTACGGCGACGAGGTGCTTTATTCGGGCACGACGGGCCGGCGGATCGGCGCGCGCATCTTCATGGGGCCCGGGCCGTACTACCAGATCCTCAAGCACCAGGTCAAGGACAAGATCCACTCCAGGGCGCGCGGGCCGATGCAGGCCGTGACGAGGCAACCGAGCGCGGGTCGGTCGAAGGACGGCGCGCTGCGTCTCGGCGAGATGGAGCGCGACTGTCTCATCTCGCACGGCACCGCGTGCCTCATGCTCGAGCGCATGCTCTACTCGTCGGACGTCTCGGAGATGGCCGTGTGTAAGCTGTGCGGGCTGCTGGCGACGCTCAACGCGCCGCGCGGCCTGAGCGCGTGCTCGGCGTGTAAGCAGCGCGAGTGCGTCGAGCTCGTGCGGATCCCGCACCCGATGAAGGCGCTGATCCAGGAGCTCTACGCGACGGGCATCGCGCTCCGGCTCGAGCTCGAGTAGAGAATATTCGGTTTGGGGGAGCACTCGAATAAAAAGAAATAAAAATAAATAAGTATGAAAAAATATTAAAAAATGGACCAGCCAGGTTCCGCTAGGGTGTGCGATCCTGCGTGCTCACGAGCCCATAGACGCGCACGAGTATGCGTTGGTGGCGCAACTGAAAGAGTTTTATTCCGATAGCCCGTCGAGCGAGCGTGTCAGGTCGATAGCGCGCAAAGTCGCCAACGCGACGCGAGATGCGTCGCGAGGTCGTTTCCGATCTGTGCCCCGGTGCCCACGAGGGGGCCCTAGGGCATTTTGGTCTGTTGGTACTCGCGACCTTGGCCGTTATGGCGATTTGCGTTTTTGTTGCGAAAAAAAAGCACGACTCGCTAAAAAAAAGAAAAAGAAAAAGAAAAACGAAAAAAGGAAAACGAAAAAAAGAAGTAAAAAAAGGAAAACGAAGTAAAGAAAGAAGAAACCAAAAAAAAGAAAAAAGAAAAAAGAAAAAAAGAAACCAAAGAAAAAAAAGAAAAAAAAAGGAAAAAAAATGAGCGGAAATAGCGGCGGGGCTGTGGGGTACTCTGTTGTGGACGGGCCCGAAGTGCCCGAGTTGGCGCCGACGACGCTTCCGCCTGGGGTCGCACCGGAAGACGGGCTAGGGGGCGGGCAGCACAGGTACGGCCTGAACCCTAAACCGTACGCGCTGCCCGTGTGGAGCGAGGAATCCAAAGTCTCGTGCTCGAAGTGCGACTGGTACTTGGAGGACCCGGAGTGGTGCTGCGACCACGACTGTAACCAGCCTGGACCGCACTACCGCGACGCGTACGTGTGCAAGGACCCGAGCGACCCGGAGAATAAGATCACGGCGCACTGCGACGAGCAGCGCTCGTGCCGCGGCGACGCACAGCCGCTTTTGTGTACGACGGCGCGTCTCAACGAGCGGCAGAAAGAAGACACGAGGACGGACCCGGTGTGCGTGAAACGGAACGGAAACAAAACGGTAGTTTAAGCTTTTCAAAAAGAAAAAAAGAAAAAAGGAAATGGAGTCCGCGGTTCTTGGTGCTCTGAGCGTCCAGTCGCTTTACTACGTGAAAGACGCGAAACTACACGAGCTCGATCTCGGTGTGCTCGCCGATTTGCCGCGCACTTTGGCGCGCATCGAAGCGCGGTTCGCGTCGCTCGGCGTCCAGGAACCACCGGAAACCGCGACCGCGCCGCTGGTGCACCACATCGCGCGCGCGGACGACGACGGGTTCTCGTCGGTGTTCGGGACGGCGTTCGTCGCGGAGACCCCGATGGTCGAGGAGGACACACAGCCCGCGCCGACGTTCACACGAAGGCAGGTCGTGCTCGGCTAAGAAAAAAATGAACCAGTTTTTTTATTGGGGGTTTTTTGGGGTTTGTCTATCAATCACCATGGGACCTCAATTGGGCGCCCAGTGGGGCCCCAATTTT
>RGUL01000013.1 GCA_010027845.1 Gammaproteobacteria bacterium | reverse complement strand
GCCGGCGAACGCGCTGCGTGACTACGGCGTCAACCCGTCACCGCCGCAGGTGCCGGATTACTCGTACAACGCAGGCTTCGAGTACGGCGTCGACTCGCACGTCGGTCGTGTGTCGCTCGGTGCAGACTGGTTCTACACCGCCGACTATCTGACTTCGGCCACGAACGACTTCAAGGTCAAAGGTTTCGGTCAAGGCAATGCGTTCGTGCAACTCGCGTTCTCGAAGAACTGGAACACGCGTTTCGCGGTCAAGAACTTCACGAACAACAGCACGATCCCCACCGGTAGCCGCGGCTTCCTCGGTGGCTTCATCCCGATGCGCCCGCGGGAATACATGGTGACGTTCAACTACAAGATGGACTGACACCACTTGCAGCGCCTCACGGCCGCTACAAAGAAAAAGCCCGGACATCGTCCGGGCTTTTTTTTAGCCTGCTACTTTTCGAGCTGCTACGCCCGCGGCAGCTTAGGGATTGCCGGTCGCCTTCAGTTCGCGCTCGGTGAGTCGGTAGAAATACAACGGGATCATCGAGATCGCGAAGTAGAAACACGGCAGGAAGGCCGCGCAATAACGGATGCCGTCGATCGCTTCGACGGTCTGCGTCGGTGCTTTCGATTGAAAGCCGAACCAGGCGTAGCCGAGTCCGAGGAGCGTCGGCGCGAAACTCGAGGCCACTTTTTCGACGATGCTGTATAGCCCGGAGAACACGCCCTCGCGTCGCAAACCGGTTTTACGAAAATCGTATTCGATGGTGTCGGGCAGCATCGACTGACCCATCAACAACAAACCGCCGGCAGCGAAACCTTTGATGAGCGCTCGCGCGCAGAAGAAGGTCACGGTCTCCTGCGGGCTCGCCACCAACCACGACAACGAGGCGATACTGAACACCATCGTGGCGATCATGTAGGTCGCACGCTTTTCGTATCGCTTGGTCATCCAAGTCCACGCCGGGATCGAGATCGTCTGCGCGACGAAACTCACGGCCGTGAACAGGATCATCCATTCGCCGGGATTATCTTTGCCGAGCACGTATTTGACGACAAAGATACTCATCGCCGTCGAGGTGAAAAGACCGAAAAGTTGCGTAAACTTGGTACCGAGCAATGCAGCGAACGGCTTGTTTTGTAGTCCGAGGCGCAACTGCTCGAAAAAAGACACCGATTGTTTGTCACGCACGTACGTGCGGCCGCCGGCGGTGCCGAAGAAACTCCAAGCCATGAAGAGCAGAATACCGATACCGACGTAGGCTGCCATGCGTGCATAGCCCTCGGGTCCGTTACCGAGCAACTCGGCCATGCGCTGCGTCGAGACACCGATCATGGTGCCGATACCGATGAAGAACACGCGCCAAGAGATCATCTTGGTGCGCTCTTTGTAATCGTCGACGAGCTCCGAGGGCATCGCCATGTACGGCACGTTGAAAATCGTGTAGCCGGTGCCGACCAGCGCCAGCGACAATGTGACCAATACCAAAGATTGCGACACCGGCGTGATTGCCGAAGTGAAAAACACGATGAAGGCACCGCCGGCAACCAGCCCGCCGAGTAGTAAATACGGTCGGCGACGCCCCCAGCGAGTTTGTGTACGGTCACTAATCCAGCCCATCAACGGGTTCGCGATCCAATCCCAAATTTTGGCTGCGAACAACACCAACGACGCTGTGGCGATCGCGATACCGAGTACGTTAGTCAGATAAAAGAGTTGCAGCGCAGCGAAGCTGTTCAAGAGCATGGACGCCCCGAGCGTGCCGATACCCCAACCGAAATGCAGTCGCCAACCCGGATTGGCATTAGTGCCGTTATCAGTCGTCATCAATCGTTCCCCCTAAAAAATTCAGCGCGCCGCTGTTGCGGCAGTTTCACCGGCGAGACGTCCGAAGGTCGTCGCCGTCAACAATCCGTTACCGGCCATGTAGCCCCAACTCGACGGGCCCGAGATGCCGCGCGCCGCACCACCGCCGGCGAATAAATTCGGAAACGGCGTGCCGTCCGGACGCAGCACTCGAGCGCGCCCGTCGACCACCAGCCCGCCTTGGGTATGAAACAAGGCACCCGTCACCTTGACGGCATAGTACGGTGAACGCAACTCCGGTTTACCGGTGAAGTCGCGACCGAAGGGGTCGCTGCGCTCGCCGCGTACACACGCGGCAACCGTACTCATAGTGCGTTCGAGTCCCGCCACGTCGATGCCGGCCGAGCGCGCGAGCTCGGCGATGCTGTCGGCCGTGAGCAACGCGCGGCCTTCGATCGCATCACGGTAGTCGTCGAACTCCGTCATCAACGTGTGCAAGCGCGCGTCGTAGATATCCCAGGCGACGTGACCCGGCTGCGCGACGACGTCGACCGCTTGCTCGGAGTAGCCGCGCGCTTCATTCGAAAATCGTTCACCGTGTACGTTGACTTGAACGCCGCCCTCCATGATCAGCGGCCAAAGAATTGGAATACCGCGACCCGCGGCGAGCCCGCCGTGACCTTGATAGCTGTGAATATCGGCGATCGCCGCACCGAGCGCACGACCGAATCGGATCGCATCGCCCTTGTTGCCCGGGTGACCGAAGAAAGTCGCGCCTTCGATTTCGGGAATGAACTCGCGCACCATCGCATCGTTACCCGCGAAGCCACAGCACGCGAGAATCAACGCATCGCAAGACAAATCTTCGTGCGTGCCGTCGGGGCGCTCCACCCGGACACCGCAAACGCGTCCGCTGTGATCGGCGAATAGGGTCGTGACGAGAGCTTCGGTGAGTATGTCGATCCCGCGTCGATCGCAGGCGGCAGATAACGCGCCCATGAGTTCGGCGCCGGTGCGATTCGGCGTACCGTGCATACGCTTCACTGAATGCCCCGGATACAGAAAACTGTCGACCAGCGTGAGTGGCACGTGGTGATCGTCGATCAACCATTCGATGGTGCGTGCCGAAGCGCGCGCGAGTTCGAGCGCGATCGCGGGGTCGGTCTCGCCGCGCGTTTTTTTCAAGATGTCGGCTGCGAAGATTTCGGGCGTGTCGACGATACCTTTAGCGGCCTGCGCGCGCGTACCGGCTGCCGGAATCAAACCCGTCGACATCGCCGTCGTACCGAGCGCCGAAGCGTCACGCTCGAGCACCAATACTTCGGCGCCACCCTGGTGTGCCGCGAGCGCAGCCGTTAGGCCGCAACCACCGCCACCGACGACAAGCACGGAGACGTGGGCGGAAAAGTTCGCTGCAGTCGGCGGCAGCAGTGCCGGCGCGACCTCGACTTCGGACGTGATCATGTGTGTTGCAGACTACCCGGGCGAAGTCGGTGGCTCAACCGAACCATGCCCGCTGATCGGTCGTCGTCGACCGGTGCAGGAGTTGCCGGTGCGGACGGCCTTGTACGATGCTGAAAAACATCGCCTGGGAGATCGTCCGATGAGCCTCACCAACCTATCACCCGCCACGCTCGATTTCCTGCACCGTCGACACGGTCACTTCATCGGCGGTCGCTGGGTGCAATCGGCGTCCGGCCGTAGCTTCGACGTACACGATCCGGCGAGCGGCGAAAAAATCGCGAGTTGTGCCGCCGGCGACGCTCATGAAATCGACCTGGCCGTCAAAGCGGCCCGCGCTGCGTTCGAGGGTCCGTGGAGCAAGTTCACCGCTGCACAACGCAGCGTCATTCTTTGGAAGATCGCCGATCTCGTGCAAGCGAACTTCCAACAATTATTCGAACTTGAAATTCTCGACAACGGTTTGCCGACGCCGCTCGCGCAATACGTGTGTGGCATGGTGGTGCCGGAATTCTTTCGCTATTACGCTGGCTGGCCGACCAAAATCGAGGGTGCGACGATTCCCGCTGCACCGCAAGGCAAGCCGCCGAACGAAGTGATTTCGTTCACCTTGCGTGAACCGATCGGCGTCGTCGGTGCGATCACGCCGTGGAATTCGCCGCTGCCGATGGTGATGCTCAAAATCGCACCAGCGCTCGCCACCGGTTGCACCTTGGTTTTGAAACCCGCCGAACTCACGCCACTGACTGCGATGCGACTCGCCGAAATTTGCCAAGAAGCCGGTGTGCCCGATGGTGTGATCAACATCGTCAACGGTTACGGCGCCGACGCCGGTGCTGCACTCGCTGCGCATCCGGGCATCGATAAGATCGCATTCACGGGTTCGACCGAAGTCGGCCGTGCGATCGTCAAAGCGGCTGCAGGTAACCTCAAAAAAGTCACGCTGGAACTCGGCGGCAAATCGCCGGTGGTCGTGTTTCCGGACGCCGATCTCGATCAGGTGATTCCGGGTGCAGCGCGCGCTTGCTTCTTCTTGCAAGGCCAAAACTGCATGGCCGGCACCCGTCTTTTCGTACACGAGAAGATTCACGATAAAGTCGTCGAGGGGATCGCCGCGATCGCGAAGAGCATGAAACTCGGGCCGGGACTCGATCCGAGCTCCGAGTTCGGTCCATTGATTTCCGCCAAACAACGCGATCGGGTCGCAGGATTCGTCGATGCCGGCAAACGCGAGGGCGGCGAACTGGTTTGCGGTGGCACGTCGCCGAATCGCCCAGGATATTTCTTCGAGCCGACCGTGCTCACGCACATGAGCAGCGAAATGACGCCGGTGAAGAACGAGATCTTCGGTCCGGTGTTGTGCGTGCAGACATTCGGAGATAACGATCTCGATCGCATCGCGCGCGAAGCGAACTCCACAATCTACGGTCTATCGGGCAGCGTGTGGACGCGCGATCTCGGCATCGCGATGCAAATGGTGCGAAAAATCGACTCGGGTCAGGTCAGCGTCAACATGCATGCGGCGATCGATCCTGCGATGCCGTTCGGTGGCAACAAGCAGTCCGGCTGGGGTCGCGAATTCGGTAAGGAGGGTCTCGAGCCGTATCTCAAAACCAAAGGAATCTCGATGACATGGTGACCGCGGATCACATCCGCTGCGGGTACGTGGATGGCACACACGGTCAAATCCACTACCGTGAACTGGGTGCAGGCATGCCGCTCGTGCTACTGCACTGGGCGCCCTCCAACGGACGGCAATACGAACATCTGATGCCGCTCTTCGCGTTACGCGGCTTTCGCGTACTCGCATTCGATATTCCGGGGTACGGCAATTCGCACAAGCGCACGGCCGGCTGGAGTTGCGCGCAGATGGGTGAAGAACTCGCAATCGCGCTGCATCGGCTAGGCGGCGTGACGCGCGGATTTCTTTGCGGCGGACATTTATCGGCAGCGGTGGTCGCTGAGATGGCGATCGCCGAGCCGCAACGCTGGCCACGCATCGTGCTTGATGGCTCGCCGACGCTGACTCGCGAACAATTCGCGGCACTCATGGCGAGCTTCGCCGATCTTTCGCCGAAATGGACCGAAGATGGTCAGCACGAGCGCTTCGTGTGGCGCATGACCGAGCGCTTTTTGCACGAATGGAATCCAGATTATCGCCCGACCGTCGAAAATTTTGCCGTGCACTACGCGTACATGGCCGACTATCTGCAAATGGGCTTCGCGCCGATCCGTAACTTCATCGAACCGGGATCCGGCAAACCGGGTGGGCTTGCGACTTATGACGCACTCGCGCGCTGGCCGTTGATCAGCTCACGGGTGCTCGCGCTCACCGCGGAACGTGAAGTCTTGCGGGTCGGTCACGACGCAGCACTGGCACGACTCGCCACGCACGTGAGCCATGAATTTCCGGGTGCGCATCCGCTGCTGATTCCGGCGCGTGCCGCCGAATACGTCACCGTCATCGCGAATTTTTTGCAGGCTTGAAGCGCGACAGTCGATCGGCGATGCCATCGATGGCGTCGCGATCGAGTCCTTGCATCGCGGCCGAATGCGATGCCTCGAGCTCGGGGCGTCGGTGCTCGAGTACATCGAAGAATTGACGGCGTAGGTAGCCGTAATGTTGGGCGGCGAGACGCGGTACGTCGCGCACCGCACTGCCCTCGCCTGCCGCGCCATGGCAGTTGCGGCAACGTCGATCGTAAATGTTCGCACCGATATTGAGATTTTGACCTGCCCCGCGTTGATTACCGAGTGGTGTCGGAAGGCGTGCGACGTACGCAGCCACGTCGGCGATCGCTTGCGCATCACCGAGACGACGAATCTGCGCCGCGTGTTCCATGCGCACGTCCCAACGCACGCCGTTGCGATAGGCGACGAGTTGGCGAATCAAAACTCCGGGATGCTGACCGGCGATCACCGGTATCTCGCCGGCCACCCGACCACCACCTTCGGTGCCGTGACACGCTGCGCAAATCGCATAGAGACGCTCACCCGCGATCGGATTCGACGCACGCGCACGCACGGTCGCAACGCTCGGTTGTTCTTCGTCGCCCGCTTGCGCGGCACGGCCGAGCGCGCTCGCGAGCACCGCGAGCAATACGGCGAGTACGAGTAACCAAGCCAGCTGTCGGCGCGCACGAAGCATGCGTCGCAGTCTAGCGCGCGAGCCTACTGCGGCTCATGCGCACAAACCGTAATTCACCAAGTGCCGGTATTCGGCATGGAAACCCAAGGCTCGGCAGGCGACAGCGCTGGTCCTTCTTGCAAAAGCTCGATCGAGATCCCGTCGGGCGATCGTACGAACGCCATGCGTCCGTCGCGCGGCGGACGCAGAATGGTGACGCCGTGTGCCGCAAGCCGAGCGCAAGCTGCATAGACGTCCGGGACCGCGTACGCAAGGTGACCGAAATTACGTCCGCCCGTATAAGCCTCGGGATCCCAGTTGTGCGTCAATTCGACTTGCGCATGCGTATCACCGGGCGCAGCGAGAAAGATCAACGTAAAGCGACCCTGAGGGACATCGCGTTTCGAGAGCACTTCGAGCCCGAGTGCATCGCGATAAAAGCGCAGCGATGCTTCGACGTCCGTCACCCGGACCATGGTATGGAGGTATTTCATGGCCGAAAGTATAGGATGCGCGGCATGTCTCCGTCGTCAGAATGGCTCGCGATTCAAACTAGCGTCGGCGTCGCCTTGCGTGCGGTCGCATTCGGGCTGCCGATCGCCGTGCTGCTTGCCCTCGTTTTGATGCGCAGCTTTCGCGGTCGTGCGTTGGTCGATGCCGTCGTCCATGCGCCACTCGTGTTACCACCGGTCGTAGTCGGTTATGCGCTCCTGTTGATGTTCGGTATTCAGGGACCTTTCGGTCACTGGCTCGATCGTTGGTTCGGTCTACGTTTGGTCTTCACCACCAACGGCGCCGCGCTCGCTGCCGGTATCGTCGCGCTACCCGTGATGGTACGCAGCGTGCGACTCGCGCTCGAGGCGATCGACCCACAACTCGATCTCGCGGCGCGCTCGCTCGGCGCCGGCGTGTTCGATCGCTTGCGATCCATTCACTTGCCACTCGCACTGCCCGGCATACTCTCGGCTGCCGTGCTCGGTTTTGCGATGTGCCTCGGTGAATTCGGCGCGGTGATCACCTTCGCAGCCAACGTACCGGGCGAAACGCAAACCCTCGCGCTCGCCATTTACGGCGCACTGCAAACACCGGGTGGCGAACCACTCGCCTTACGACTCGCCGGTCTCTCGTTTGCGATTTCGAT
This sequence comes from Gammaproteobacteria bacterium, assembly GCA_010027845.1. Lineage (GTDB taxonomy): Bacteria > Pseudomonadota > Gammaproteobacteria > Steroidobacterales > Steroidobacteraceae > UBA964. The sequence goes on along the minus strand of RGUL01000013.1, from coordinate 33,591 downwards.
CGTTGCACTCGTGATCGGCGAGTGGCTCGCGCGACGTGTCCACCATCAGCGGCGGCGACCATGATCGATATCGACGTACGGGCGACACGCGGCGACTTCGAATTGAGCACGGCGTTCACCGCGCCTAGCGGCAGCATCACCGCATTGTTCGGCGCTTCCGGCGCCGGTAAATCTACCTTGCTCGAAATCGTCGGTGGCGCACTGCGACCCACGGGCGGACACGTCCGCTGTGGCGGCGCAGCATTGACCGACGTCGCTGCAGGACTATTTGTCCCCATCGAACGACGCAACATCGGTTGGATTTTCCAGGAAGGCGTTTTATTCCCGCATCTCGATGTCGCCGAAAATTTGGATTACGGTGCTAGGCGTGCGCTGGATCGTCCCTCGATGCCACGCGCACGCATCATCGACATCCTCGGTATCGGTGCTTTGTTACGGCGTCACCCCCATCAACTTTCGGGCGGTGAACGTCAGCGCGTCGCGATCGGTCGCGCACTGTTGTCACGCCCGCGATTGATGTTGCTCGACGAACCGCTCGCGGCACTCGACGCGCCCCGTAAGCTCGAAATTTTGACGCTTCTAGAAGCCTTGCGACGCGAGTTCGCAATCGACATGCTTTACGTCACGCATTCGCTCGGCGAAGTGTTACGACTCGCAGATCATCTCGTGGTGCTCGATCGCGGTATGACCGTCGCGGCGGGGCCACTCGATAATTTACTCGGACGCACCGACACACCACTGCTGTCACAACGGCCGGATGCCGGCGCGCTGCTCAATCTCGCGGTGATCGCGAACGACGGCATCGGCAACGTGACCGCGCGTATCGGCACGCAATCTTTGATCATCTCGGCCGACGTGCCGCGTGGCCGTTCGGTGCGAGCCTACATCCTCGCGAACGAAGTAATGCTCGCGACCGAAAAGCCCTCGGCGATCTCGGTACGTAACGTGTTGCGCTCGACCGTGACGCGACTCACGCAACGTCTCGACGGTTCGGTTTTGGTTGAGCTATCACTCGAAGGGGGTGGCCCGGCAGATCGTTTACTCGCCAACATCACCGCGACCGCCGCCGGCGAGCTCGGCATCGCGCCAGGGCGCACCGTGCATGCACTCGTCAAATCGGTATCGGTGGACGCGCCGGCGGGCGTGCGCGCGATCGAGACGGCTTGAGCCGCCTCAAAACATTTGCGACGGACCCGGCGCCTCGGCGCTCTTCGGCGGATGGCGCGCGACGATGTGATCGCCGGTGATCATCGCGTCGTAAGACTGGCCCGGACCGACCATCGGATAGACGCCAGCGTCCGGGTCGATGATGACCTCGAGGAACGACGGGCCCGGATGTCGAACGAATTCTTCGACGACGCGCGGCACGTCAGCCTTGCGATCGAGGCGTACGGCGTAAGTGAAGCCATCGGCCTGCGCCGCTTTGATGAAATCTTTTTTGTGTAGCGACTTATCGCTCGCCGACATACGGCCTTTGAAGAACAGCTTCTGCCATTGCTTCACCATGCCGTCGCCGAAATTATTGAGCACCACGACCTTCACCGGCAGATCGTAGGTCGTGACGGTTTCGAGTTCGCCGATGTTCATGCGAATCGAAGCGTCCCCGTCGATGTCGATCACGAGCGCGCCAGGGTTAGCGAACTGTGCGCCGATCGCCGCCGGCAAACCGAAACCCATCGTACCCATCGAGCCCGACGTGAGCCACAACCGCGGCCGACGAAAATCGAAATATTGCGCTGCCCACATTTGATGTTGGCCGACGCCGGTCGCGATGATCGCCTCACCTTTTGTCAATCGATTGATTTCTTCGATGACGTAATAGGGTTGAATGAGATCGCTGTCGCGATCGTAGTTCATCGCGTGGGTGCGTCGCAGGGTATCAAGATGCGTATGCCACGCCGATAGATCGGGGCGAAATCCGCTGCTACGACCGTACGCCGTCAAAGCACGCAGCGCACCCGGCAGTTCGCCGACGTGACTCCAGTCGACACGTTTGACCTTGTCGATTTCGGCAAGGTCGATATCGACGTGCGCGATATGCTTGGCATTCGGTGCGAACCGCTGTGGCACGCCGGCGACGCGATCGTCGAACCGCGCACCGACCGCGAACAAAAAATCGCAATCTTCGACGGCGTAGTTGGCGAACGCGGCGCCGTGCATGCCGAGCATGCGCATCGCGAGTGGGTCGGTGGTGTCGAATGCGCCGATGCCCATCAAAGTCGTAACCACCGGGATGCCGAAGCTACGCGCGAACTCGCTGAGGTCGGCGGCCGCCTCGCCGTTGACGACCCCGCCACCGGCGTAGATCAAAGGTCGCCGGGCGCCGCGCAACTTGGCGAAGAAAAGTTCTGCCTCGTCGTCTTCGATCGCGGCGTGTGCCGTCGCGAACAAGCGCTTGCGATAGCCCGGGATCGGCAGCACGCCCTCGCCCCGAAACGTGCCGGTCCAGTTTTGCACGTCTTTCGGCACGTCGATCACGACCGGGCCGGGACGGCCGGTGCGCGCGATTTCGAATGCGGTGCGCACCGTCGCCTCGAGTTTTTCGGGCTCGGTGACCAAGAAAATATGTTTGGCGACCGAACCCATCAACGCTGGGACGGGCGCTTCTTGGAAAGCATCGGTACCGATCGCGCTCGTCGGCACTTGGCCGCAGATCACGATCATCGGAATCGAATCGGCCATCGAATCGCGCACCGGCGTGACCGTATTGGTCGCACCGGGACCCGAGGTCACCATGCACACGCCGACTTTGCCACTCGCACGGGCATAGCCCGCTGCCATGAAGCCCGCGCCTTGCTCGTTGGCCGGCACGATCAATGGCATCTGCGGTTCACCGCGCGCGGCGCGCTCTTGGTTGTAGAGGAACACGGCGTCATAGGTGGGCAGGATCGCACCACCCGAGTAGCCGAAAATCGCCGTCGTCCCCTCGTCGGCCAATACGCGCACGATCATCTCCGCGCCGGACATGGTGGTACCGGCTAGCGGATGCGCAGCAGAGATCGGATTCGGAACGTTCGTCGCGGCCATGGAAGCGGACGAGACTATCAGTTTGTGCGTCGGGTGCAATATGCTACGCGCGTAATTCCTCTATTTTTTCCGCCATATGCGCCACATCATCGCCATCTCCCTGCAAAACGAAGCCGGCGCGCTCACACGTGTCGCGGGGTTGTTCTCGACTCGTGGCTACAACATCGAATCGTTGTCGGTCGCTGCGACCGAAGATCCGACGGTATCGCGCATCACGCTGGTGACACGCGGCTCCGATTCCGTCGTGCGACAGATCGTGAGCCAGCTCAATAAATTGATCGACGTGGTCGCCGTCGACGACATGACGCAAGGCCGACACTTCGAGCGTGAACTCGCACTTTTGAAGTTACGGGTGCGTCGCGAGCAAGCAGACGCCGTACGAGGCTACGTGATTCGTGCGGGCGGTCGTGTAATCGATCCCGCGAACGACGGCTTCGTCGTCGAGTTGACGGCGAGCGAAGCGGAAATCGACAAGTTCATCGCCGATCTCGCCAAAGGCGCAGAATTACTCGAAGTGGTGCGTAGCGGCGCAGTCGGCATCAGCCGACTCGAGAGCGAAATGCGCCAGCGCAGCGCCTAATCTAAGAAATCGATCCTTTATTGCGCGACGAGCGTCCTCAGCAACGGCTGCACAGCCGTGCGAATCACGTCCGGAATCGGCACACTACGACGTGTGTTCGCATCGACGTAGACGTGCACGAAACGACCAAGCGCGGCGGCTTCGTCATGTCCGGCGGTGAACACGCCGAGTCGGTAGACGATGCTGCTACGACCGAGCTTCTCGACGGCCAGCCCGATCTGCACGCTCTGCGGAAAAGACACCGAACGCAAATAGCGGCAGCCGGTCTCGGCGACGACGCCTAGCGCCTCAAGTCTACGGATGTCGACGCCGCTCGCGTCGAGCAAATAGCCGTTCACGGCCGTATCGAACCACGAGTAGTAGACGACGTTGTTGACGTGACCGTAGACGTCGTTGTCCATCCAGCGCGTGGGAATTTCGCGAAACACTGCGAATTCATTGCGTCGCATTGCTGACGGTTCGATCATGCGGCGATTGTCCTTGGTACGGCGACGATTGTCAGCCCGCATTGCGGCACGGCTGGTCGCACGGTAGCGTCGATCACATGAAAACCCGTGCTGCGATTCTCACCAAGGTCGGCGCTCCTGCGCCGTACGCCACTTCCCGGCCGCTGGAAATCACCGACGTCGAGCTCGCACCGCCGGGGCCGGGCGAAGTTTTGTTGCGCATGAAGGCGGCAGGTCTTTGCCATTCCGACTTGTCGGTGATCGATGGTAATCGACCGCGCCCCGTGCCCATGGCGCTCGGCCACGAAGGTGCAGGCGTCGTGGAGGAAATCGGTGCCGGCGTCACCGACCTCGTAGTCGGTGATCACGTCGTCACGGCATTCGTGCCGAGTTGCGGCCACTGCATGCCCTGCGAATCCGGCCGACCTGCACTATGCGAGCCGGGCCTCGCCGCCAACACCGCCGGTACGCTGCTCGGAGGTGCGCGACGCATCACCCGTGGCGGCGCACCGATCCATCATCACCTAGGGGTATCGGCGTTCGCCGAATACGCCACCGTATCGCGCAATTCGGTTGTCAAAGTCGACCGCTCGCTCGGCTTCGCCGAAGCCGCAGTGTTCGGTTGTGCGGTGATCACCGGCACCGGCGCGGTGATCAATACCGCAGATTTACCGCTGCATCGCAGCATCGCCGTGATCGGACTAGGCGGTGTCGGTCTCGCTGCTTTACTCGGTGCGCGCGTGCGCGAAGCGCATACCATCGTCGCCGTCGATTTGTCTGCCAAAAAATTGAGTTTGGCTAAATCTTTGGGTGCAACGCACACGTTCGATGCTGCGTCCGGCGACGTCGTCGAAGCGGTACGCGCGGCCACTAACGGCGGCGTCGAATATGCCTTCGAAATGGCCGGTTCGGTCAAAGCAATGGAACTCGCGTACAAAATCACGCGGCGTGGTGGCACGACGGTGACCGCCGGACTCTCACACCCGCAAGCGATGTTTTCGATTCCCCACGTCGGCATCGTCGCCGAAGAACGCACCATCAAAGGCAGCTATCTCGGCAGTTGCGTCCCGTCGCGCGACATCCCGCGCTACGTCGAGTGGTATCAACAGGGAAAATTACCGGTCGATCAGTTGCTATCCGAAACCATCGCCCTCGAAGAAATCAACGCGGGTTTCGATCGACTCGCGAGCGGCGAGACCTTGCGTCAAACCATCGCGCTCTGAAACACGCTACCGGCGTCATAGTCGTACAAAGTACGAATCTCGGCCATACCCGCACCCAGCGCCAAAACTTGTTGCTGCGGATCGTCGGCAAAATATAGTTTGGCGCGCGACCGCGACATCGTGAGCGCCGCGGTGACCCGCGCGTGACGCGCGCGTTCGTAGCGGGCGAGCGCATCGTCCGGGTCGGTCGCGACCGCCGCTGCAGCGCCGAGTACTACGGCATCTTCCAGCGCCATCACCGCGCCCTGCCCCGTGAACGGCGGCATTGCATGCGCAGCATCACCCAGCAGTGTCGTGCGGCCGACGGTCCACGTCGGCAAAGGGTCGCGATCGAATAGTCCCCAACGAAATAATTTGTCGGCGGGTGTCAGCGCGAGCAACCGCGTGACATGCGGATGAAAGTCGGCGAATTCCTGCGTGAGCTCGCTGAGCGGCGCCGCTACCGACCAGCCTTCCTCGGTCCACGCCTCACGCTGCGCGACAGCGACGAAATTGACGAGTTTGCCCCGACGTAGCGGATAGCGCATGAGCAAACGACGCGGACCGACCGTCATCCCGAGTGGTGGATCGAGCAAATCGGGTGGAACGCGATCACCCGGAATCAATCCGCGCCACGCGACATAGCCGGTGAAGTTCGGGCGATCGACACCGAACAACACAGCGCGCACCGTCGAGTGGATACCGTCCGCACCCACGACCCACTCCGCCTGCGTTTCGCTGCCATCGCGGAAGCGTAACGTGACGCCTGCGTCGCGGCTGTCGAGATCGGCGAGCGCGCGATCGGTCTGCAGGCAGTGCGGGTCGAGGGCATGCACGGCACTGCGCAACGCAGCATGCAGGTCGGCGCGATGAACGTGGTAGAGCGCGATGCCGTAACGCTCGGCACTACGATCCTGCGCGAGCGGCACCAACGTCTCACCGGTCGAATAATGACGAATCGCGCCGGCGACCGGCGTGCTGCCCATGCGCTCGAGTTCGGCGCGCAGGCCGAGTGCAACGAGTGCTTTGCCCGCGTTAGGAGTGATACTGAGGCCGGCACCCACTTCGCCGAGGTTCGCGACTTGTTCGAAGATTCGAACGCGCTGCCCCGCACGCAGCAAGGCGAGCCCCGCCGCGAGTCCACCGATGCCGGCGCCGATGATGGCGATGTCGCTGTCGCGCATGCAGCGTTCGATCAGTGCGCAGTACGTACCGGCAGCGGTACGTTACAAAGATCGATACGACCGGCCGGATAGGCGTAGAAATCGTCACGTCGATTACGACGCGCCTCCGTTACTTTCGCAAAACTTGCGCTGTCGGTGCGTAACACTTCGAGCGGCGTACGTTCAGACTCTGCGACGTCGGCCGCGAAACGCACGCTGCGGATCGGCACGCGCTCGCCAGCAGTTTCATAGAAGCCCAGCGCCTTGGTGCCGCGCGGCAGTGCCGCCAAAAGATCCATGCCGGCGATCACTCGCCCGACGACGGTCAGATTTCGATCGAGTTGTCGTGGTGCGTGCCCGATCACGGCATACAACTCTGCGCCACTACCGGAATCCTGCGGTGCATCGCGGCCGACGCCGACCATGCCGTAGCAATGCGCGAGCCATACGCGTTTTCGGCGACGATCACCCGCGGCGGGAAAGCCGTCGACGAATCCGACTTCGGGGGCGTAAACGTCGCCGTCGGGCAAGCGATCGAAAGACAAGTCGCGACCCCATGCGCGTTCGAATTCCGGCGCGAGCTTCGCGCTCGCACCGACGATGGGTTTTTTCTCGCTCGCATCGCCCCATTGCGCGACGAATCCGTCTTGCACACGATTGATCGATAAGCCGTCGAACCAACGATTGGCGATCAATGCCTGCAAATTACGCACGTGATTCGGTACGAAACGCGGTGCAAGCTCGATGATCACACGACCCGCATCGAGCTCCATGTAAAGCGTGCGCGCAGGATCGAGGCGCCGCCATTCCTCCGGTTTCGAGGCGGCGATCGCAGCTGCGATGCTGCCGGCGGGTGGTTTCGCTTCGGGAGTGGTCGTCGCGGGCGGCGCTACCCGTGACACCGTCAAAAGTCCGGCGGGCGGAATCAAGCGCTGTCCCGACTCTCCATACAAAATATCTTCGACACCGAAGGAGTCGCGCGCCGCGACGTAGGTCATATCGGGGCGAATACGCTGTCGAAAAGCCGCACTCGAAAAGCTGCAATCTTCGGGCCGTACGCGTGCGATGAAGTTCGACTGCTCGCCCCGCTGCCAGCGAATCGCACACTCGGGCGGAAAGTTCATCATAGAGTCGGCCTGTAATGCAGCAATCGCCGTCGGCGAGCGCTCGAGATTACCGGCCTGTTGGTTCGGATAAAAAACCCAAGAACGCATCCGGTTGTCCCGTCGCGACGGATTACGATCGAAAGCATAAATTTTTTGTTGTGCGGGCCTGATCGAGTCGAAGCCGTCTCGCGATATTTGATGATAAAAAACGGTCTCGCCGAATTGCGGCGCCTCGATGCGCACGATCTTGTGGAACAGCGTCATCCGACGCGTACCGGTCGGATCGGACGGATCGCGCACTTCGCCGCTGTAATAACCGGGCAGCACGTCGAGCAAATCGCGTAACTCACGTTCGAGCGCGACGTCGGCCGCAACGGCAGCGGCGGACCACGGTATCCACGCCGCCAGCAGGACGAATGAACGTAGTACGAGAGAGGGGCGTCGTAAAGTTCTCATGGCCCATTCTAGCTGCGACGTGCTTCGCCTAGACTTCAGGCTATGAACGTCGATGCAAAACGCCGCGCTATGGCCGGCACCGTGGTCGCCCCCGCAGCTGCGGGCGGCAAGACGATGATTCGTGTCGGTCGTGAAACTCAGGGGCGCAGTGGCAAGGGCGTCTCGGTGATCACCGGATTGCCGCTGACGCAAACGGCCCTCGAGGATCTCGCCAAGCAACTCAAAAAGCGTTGCGGCTCCGGCGGGACCGTCCGGAACGGCGTGATCGAGATCCAAGGCGACCACCGGGACCTTTTGGTCGCGGAGCTGACCCGCCTCGGTTATCCGGCGAAGCGTTCGGGCGGCTGACCGGCGGTTTAGGCTCGCGCACCTCGAATTTCGGCGTCGGCAAGAACGGCACGCTGCGACGCATCGTGCGTTCGATGTCGCGCAGCAAACTGGCCTCGTCCGGCGACACCAACGACACCGCACGACCCGTCGATCCCGCACGAGCGGTCCGACCGATGCGGTGCACGTAATCTTCGGGCACGTTCGGCAACTCGTAATTGACCACCTGCGGTAATTCTTTGATGTCGAGACCCCGTGAGGCGACCTCGGTCGCGACTAATGCCGCGATATTTCCGTCCTTGAAGTCCGCCAGTGCACGAACGCGCGCCGCCTGACTCTTGTTGCCGTGGATCGCCGCAGCCCGGATTCCGGCGTTCTCAAGTTGTTGCGCGAGACGATTTGCGCCGTGCTTGGTCCGCGTGAACACCAGTACTTGATGCCAGGTGCCCTCGCCCGAAGCGCCATGATCGAATAAGTGCACCAACAAGTGTCGCTTCATTTCTTTCGGAACGGCAAATGCGACTTGCTCGACGCGCTCGGCGGTGGTGTTACGCGGTGCGACCTCGATCGAGATCGGGTCGCGCAGAAAGCGCGCAGCAAGATCGCGAATGTCGTCCGAGTAGGTGGCGGAGAACATCAAATTTTGCCGCGCTGCCGGCAGCGAACGGATGATGCGCTTGATATCGTGAATGAAGCCCATGTCGAGCATACGGTCGGCTTCGTCGAGCACGAAATGTTTAACGCGCGATAGATCGAGCGCACCTTGGTCGACGAGATCGAGCAGTCGCCCGGGGGTCGCGATCAAAATATCGCACCCGGCGCGCAGCGCCCCGATCTGCGGCTTTTCGCTGACCCCGCCGAAAATCACGGTCGTGCGGAGATTGGTGTATCGACCATAGACGCGCGCGCTCTCGGCGACCTGCGCAGCTAGCTCGCGGGTCGGCGTCAGCACCAAGACGCGCGGCGTACGACCGTCCGCCGCAACCGTGCGTTGCAACAACGGCAGCACGAAACCCGCGGTTTTGCCGGTGCCCGTTTGCGCTCCAGCGAGCACGTCCCGTCCGCCGAGCACTGCCGGGATCGCCTGCTGCTGGATGGGTGTGGGGGTGTCGTAGCCTTTATCTGCGACGGCGCGCAGCAACTCGGGCGAGAGCCCGAGGTCGGAAAATTTCATCGTCGAAGATTATACACGAAGCTCAGCCGCGCAGCGCCTCGAGTTCTGCCCAGCGTGCGTACGCTGCATCGACCTCGGCCCCCAGAGACTGTAGCCGCGCGAGTGAGCCGCGTACTTCGTCTTGCGAGCGCTGATAGAACGCGGGATCTGCAACCATGCGCTCGAGTTCCGCCTTTTCGGCCTCGAGTGATTCGATCGTCACCGGCAAAGCATCGAACTCGCGTTGATCTTTGAAGGATAAACGCCGTGATCGTGATGGCGCCGAATCTTTAGTGCGCGCGCCGACCGTTTCGGTCTCACGTGATGAGGCGGACTCGCGACTCGGCGCAGTCGTGCGCTGTCGATCTGCCCGCCAAGTCGCGTAGTCGCTCCAGCCGCCGATGAATTCACGTACGCGACCCTCACCCTCGAGCACCAACAAACTGGTGACGACCCGATCGAGAAAGGCACGATCGTGGCTGACGAGCAGCAACGTTCCTTCGAAATCGGCGACCCGCTCCTCGAGTAATTCGAGCGTGTCGAGATCGAGATCGTTGGTCGGTTCGTCGAGCACCAATAAATTCGCCGGTCGTGCAAACAATTTGGCGAGCAGTAAGCGATTTCGCTCACCACCCGACAAGGCGGACGCCGGCGTTCGTAATTGATCCGGCCGGAACAGAAAGTCCCTCAAATAGCCGGACACGTGCCGATTCTCACCGCCGATCGGCACGAACGTATTGCCGTCGTTGACGTTATCTTGCACCGAAGCAGACAGATCGAGCCGTGCGCGCTGCTGGTCGTAGTACGCCACTTCGAGACGCGAGCCTCGAACAACCTTACCGGTCGAGGGTGCGAGCTCACCCAACAATAATTTCAATAAGGTACTTTTGCCGGCGCCGTTCGGACCGACGATACCGATTCGATCGCCGCGCTGAATCTTGAGCTCGAGATCGCGGATCACCTCGTGATCGCCGAACGCCACACCGACATGCTGGGCTTCGAACACCCGCTTACCCGATTCGACTGCTTCAGCGACGGCGAATTCGGCGCGCCCGATGCGCTCGCGGCGCGCGCGCCGCTCGCTACGCATTGCCATCAGAGCGCGCACCCGTCCCTCGTTACGCGTACGGCGTGCTTCGACGCCTTTGCGGATCCATACTTCTTCTTCGGCGAGTTTGCGATCGAAGTCGGCGTTCGCCTTCGCCTCGTTTGCAAGCTGCAGGGTTTTGCGCACGACGAAGTCGTCGTAATCACCGGGCCACGAACTCAAACGACCGCGATCGAGTTCGACCACTCGCGTCGCGAGTCGGTTAACGAAAGCACGATCGTGACTCACGAACAGCAAAGCACCGCGGTACGCCAGCATCGCGCCCTCGAGCCATTCGATCGCAGCGATGTCGAGGTGATTGGTCGGTTCGTCGAGTAATAAGACGTCGGGATCACCGACCAGCGCTCGGCCGAGCAATGCGCGACGACGCCAACCGCCCGATAGCGACGCAAACTGCGCCGTACCATCGAGTCCCAGGCGCGACATCACCGCTTCGACGCGCGGTGTCGTCTCCCACGATTCACCGGCATCAGTCGGCAAACCACCTTCGACGATGTCGCGCACACACGCGTCGGCCACGGCATCGAGATCTTGCGCCAACAGCGCGATCCGCGCGCCGGGCCGTATCCAAACCGAACCGTCATCGGGCGTCGCCAAGCCCGCGACCAGTCGCAGCAAAGACGACTTTCCCTCTCCGTTACGACCGACGAGACATACGCGCTCGCCTTCGTCGACCAGCAACGAAACGTGATCGAGCAGCGGCCGCGAACCGAACGCTAGCGAAACGTCGTCGAAACGCAGTAACACCCGCTAAGTCTTCAGTGCCACTCCGTGCTTGCGCATCCAATCACAAGCGCGGGCAAAAGCGGGCACGGCGTCCTCCGGCCGATAGCTCGGACGATAATCCGCGAAGAATCCGTGCTGCGATTCGGGATAGACGATGATTTCGGATTTCTTAGCAGCTGCCGAACCATCTTTGGCGAGTGCGGCACGCATGGTGTCGACCGACTCCACCGGTATACCGCCGTCGCGACCGCCGTATTGTCCGAGCACCGGAGCCTGTAGGGACCCGACGAGATCGATAGGATTCTTCGGCTGCAACTCGTTCCCTTGTCCGACCAGACGTCCGTACCAGGCGACGCCCGCGGCCACTTCTTTGGAGTGCGCCGAATAGAGCCACGTAATCCGGCCACCCCAACAAAAGCCGGTGATCGCGATTTTTCCACGACCGCCGTTCGCGCGCGCGAATGCGACCGTTTCGTCAAGATCGGCCATCACTTGTGCATCGGGCACTTTCGAAACGATGTCGCGCATCAGCGCCGGCATATCGGCGACGGTTGCGGGATTTCCTTGGCGAGCGAACAGCTCCGGCGCGATGGCGTAGGCACCGAGCTTGGCGAAGCGACGACACACATCGCGAATATGTTCATGCACCCCGAAGATTTCTTGGATCACGATGACGACGGGTAAATTCTTGCCGCCCGCCGGCTTCGCCGCATAAGCCGGTAACTCGCCATCCCGAACTTTGATTTTCGTTTCGCCCGCGTCGAGTCCTGCGCTATCGGTGCTGATCGCGCTCGCCTGCACCGGCAACGTTGCGGCCGCGAAGCCCGACACGAGCGCAGTGGTGACGAACGCACGGCGATCGAGGGCCGAAAGCGGGCGCAAACTCGAAAGTTCGGATTTCATACCTTGTGCTCCAGTCATTGAAGGTTACGTTTGACGATTCGGCCATTCTTGACGATCAGCCGCAGATTTTTATCCGCATCCTCTAGCACTCGCACGTCGGCGAGCGGATCGCCATCGATCACCAGTACGTCGGCCCAGGCGCCCGGCTCGACGACGCCGAGCTTGGCTTCCCCGTAGGGATTGCGACTACCGCTCGACGCCAGCAAATCGCCGTTGATCGAAGTCGCTTGTTTGAGGATTTCGTACGAAGAGAACCACCGCAGCCGCGCACCGAATTCCCGCGATTCCCAGGGAAAAATCTTCGGCGAGCCGAACACGTCGGTACCGAAAGCGACTTTCACATTATATTTTTTTGCGAGTTGCATCATGCGGTCGAGACCGACCGAAACCTGCTGACTTTTGAGTGCTTGAGCACTGGTGCCGGCGCTCGCGCTGGCGCCGCCGAATACGCCGCTGAAGACGTAGGCTTGCGGCGACAGATAGACGCCGCGATCGGCGATCAACTTCATCGTCGTCTCGTCGATCAGGTGTGCATGTTCGATGCTGCGCACGCCGGCTTCTACCGAACGGCGGATAGCCGCCGGCGTATAAGCGTGCACCGCGACGTAAGTTCCGTAGTCGGATGCTGCACGCACTGCGGCACGTAACTCTTCCTCGACGAACTGCACGCTATCGATCGGATCGTACAACGACGAAATTCCACCGCCCGCTGCGAGTTTGATTTGCGACGCACCGAGTCGTAGTTGTTCGCGTACGGCCGTCAATACTTCATCCGTACCGTCGGCGATACGACCGTATCCCAAACGCTCGACCGGATCTTCCGCACCACCGAAACGCCGCGACTCGGCCGTGCGATTGCGAAGATCACCGTGACCGCTCGTCTGACTGATGATGGCGCCCGAAGGGAAGATTCGCGGGCCGTCCGTAAGCCCCTCGTCGATCGCTTGCTTCAAGCCGAAGCTCGGACCACCCATGTCGCGAATGGTGGTGAAGCCGCGTAATAATATGCCGCGCGCTTCGACCGCAGCGCGCGCGGCGAGATAATTTGGATCGGTGTCGCGCAGCGAGGAAATCGCGATCGCAATGGTCGGATGAACGTGCGCGTCGATGAGCCCGGGTAGTAGCACACGTCCACCGGCATCGATGCGTTCGCGGGCAACTGGTGCGACGGCGCTATCGACCACGGCGACGATCTTCGATTGCGCGATCACCACCGCGGCATCATCGCGCAATTTCTCGCTGCGTCCGTCGAACACGCGCGCATGCACGATCACGAGATCGGCGTCGGCGGCCCGCGTCGTGCCACAAAACGCCGTCGCTAGCAGTGTCGTCAGTAACGCCGTCGTGACAAATCGCAAGATCCGCATGGATGAGATCAATGCCGGATGGGCGCGCTACGCAGCGGCAGCAGCACTTCGTTACGCCGCATGAACCACGGAATGAAGGGCGCGTCATAGCGCGCAATGATCGCGGCGTCACCGGGCAGCGGTTCGAGTTGTCGACGCGTGAGTGCCGCGCGCAGATCACGCTCCGCGGAGCGAAAATTCTCCTCGGTCCAGCGCCCGGAGTAACGCCAAGCACCGACGACACGCGACGGCACTTCACGAATCGCCACACGCGGGTCGTTCGGTTGCGGCACGGTATTACGATCGAATTTGCGCGGCACTACGAACGCGACGCGATAAGTGCCGCCGGTCGACGCCTGCTCGACCGGCGCGGTCATCGCGATGTTCTTGTCGCTGATGTAGCGAAACAATCGTCCGAAAGCGACGTTGCCGGCCGACATGAAACCGGCATCGACTTCCGTCTCGGCGAGCATGTACGGTTGGTATTCGCGCAATTCGAAAGCGCCATCGCGCTCGAGAACGCGATATTCGGGTTGCTCGATCGCCATCGCGTAGCCTCCGAACGAAGAAATCAAAGCCATCGCCACGACGAGTGCGAGACGACGCATCGTCATGCCACCTCGAACAAACCGGCAGCACCCATGCCACCGCCGACACACATGGTGACGACGACGTAACGCGCACCGCGACGCTTGCCCGCCAGCAGCGCGTGACCGACGAGTCGTTGACCACTCATGCCGTACGGATGACCGATCGCGATCGCGCCGCCGTCGATGTTGAGGCGTTCGTCGGGGATGCCGAGTTGGTCGCGGCAGTAGAGCACTTGAACGGCGAACGCTTCGTTCAATTCCCAAAGATCGATATCGGCCACCGTGAGTCCAGCGCGACGCAGCAACTTCGGCACGGCGAAAACCGGCCCGATGCCCATTTCGTCGGGCTCACAACCGGCGATCGCAAAGCCTCGGAAAATTCCGAGCGGCGCACGTCCGAGCCGCGCCGCCTCGCTCGCGCTCATCAGCACACAGGCGCCGGCACCGTCCGAGAATTGGCTCGCATTACCGGCTGAAACGGTACCGCCGGGCATCGCCGACCGAATCTTCTTCACCGCTTCCAAAGTGGTGTCGGCGCGTAGACCCTCGTCCACCGATACGGTCACTTCGCGTCGCGACAACATGCCGGTCGCTTTGTCGACCGTCGCCGTCTTCACTTTGATCGGCGCGATTTCGGCATCAAGGTGACCGGCTGCTTGCGCTGCACAAGCGCGTTGCTGACTGCGCGTGCCGTACTCGTCTTGTCGATCACGCGAGATGTCGTAACGCTTGGCGACGTTTTCTGCGGTCTGCAACATCGAATCGAAGACGGTGGGTTTATTCGCGAGTAACCACGGATCTTTGACCATGTGGGCATTGAGCTCGAGTTGCACGCAGGAAATCGATTCGAGGCCGCCGGCGACATAGACGTCGCCCTCGCCCGCGATGATGCGTTGCGCCGCGAGCGCGATGCTCTGCAAACCCGAGGAACAAAAGCGATTGACCGTCACCCCGGCGACGGTGATCGGCAGGCCGGCGCGTAACGCCACTTGCCGCGCAATGTTGTGACCGGTGGTGCCTTCGGGAAAGCCGCAACCCATGATCACGTCTTCGACCGACGCAGGATCGATGCCTGCACGCTCCACGGCGGCTTGCACCGCGTGCGCACCGAGGGTGGCACCGTGGGTGAGATTGAAAGCGCCACGCCAACTTTTGGCCAGCGGCGTGCGTGCCGTCGAAACGATGACTGCTTCGCGACTCACGCTGCACCTCCGGTGATCGAGCCACCTGTCGCAGCGAGTCGCTGCAACGACGCTGCCGGTGTCCAAAATGCCGTGTCTGCTCCAGGCAAGGCAGCGTAGGCCCGCATGCGACGCACGACGTCGTATATACCCACCGAATCGGCGTAGCGCATCGGCCCGCCGCGCCAAATCGGAAAGCCGTATCCGGTGAGATAAACCATGTCGATATCCGACGCGCGTTGCGCGATTTTTTCTTCGAGGATGCGTGCGCCTTCGTTGACGAGCGCGAACACCAAGCGTTCGATGATTTCGCGCGATTCGAGCTTACGGATCGGGCGACCCGCCGCCGCACGCTTCTCGTCGATTAGTTTGCCGACGACGGAGGATGGATGAGCCGTACGATCACCGGGCTTGTAGTCGTACCAACCCGCACCGGTTTTTTGACCAAAACGTCCGAGTTCGCACAAAGCATCGGCGATCACTGCGGGCGTCGAGATTTTGCCCTCGGCGTATTGGCGTTTGCGGATGTGCCAGCCGATATCGTTGCCGGCCAGGTCGCTCATGCGGAACGGCCCCATCGCGAAGCCGAATTTCTCGATCGCGGCGTCGATCTGCTGCGGGCTCGCGCCCTCGTCGATCATGGCGAGCGCCTGCGCCGAATATTGGTTAATCATGCGGTTGCCGATGAAGCCATCGCAGACGCCGGAGACGACGGCGGTCTTGCGAATTTTTTTGGCCAACGCCATCGCGGTGGCCAGGACGTCCGGGGCGGTTTTCGCGCCGCGTACCACTTCCAGTAAACGCATGACGTTCGCCGGGCTGAAGAAATGCAGGCCGATGACGTCGGCAGGCCGACGGGTGACGGCGGCGATGCGATCGACATCGAGCGTCGAGGTGTTGGTGGCGAGTATCGCGCCCTGCTTCACGGTCGCATCGAGGGTCGCGAACACTTTTTCTTTGACGGCCATATCTTCGAACACTGCCTCGATCACGAGATCGGCACTCGCGATACCGGCGTAGTCCAACGTCGGCACCAACAAGGCCATGCGTTGGGCGAGTTTGCCGGCATCGAGCTTGCCCTTCTTCAGCTGCCCGTCATAGGTCGCACGGATGCGCTCTACCCCACGATCGAGCGCTTCTTTGCCGACCTCCAGTAAATAGGTGCGAATCCCGGCATTCAAAAAATTGATGGCGATGCCGGTGCCCATGGTGCCCGCACCGATGATCGCAACCGACTCGACGGTGCGAACGGCCGCGTTTTTCGGCAAGCCGTCGACACGCGAGGCAGCGCGCTCGGCGAAGAACACGTGGCGTAGCGCGGCCGACACGTCAGTCAAGAACAATCCCTTGAAAAGACGCTGCTCTTCGGCGATGCCCTCTTCGAACGACTTAGTCGCGGCCGCTTGGATGCAGTCGATGATGGCGAGTGGCGCCGGATAATCTTTGAAAGCGGTTTTGGCGGTATTACGTGCGAACTGCAGTAAGCCTTCGAGATCGGGTTCGCGGATTTTTGCGTCGCGGATACGCCGCAACGGTTGTCCGGCGGCCACCGCGGCCGCCGATTTTTCGGCGATGCCACAAGCGGCGGTGATCAAATCGGCATCGACGATCGCGTCGAACAACGGTGATTTAGCGAATAGGCCGACCGGCGCTGGCTCACCGCCCAGCATCACGTTGATAGCGCCTTCGATGCCGATGATGCGTGGCAGTCGCTGGGTGCCGCCGGCGCCGGGCAACAAGCCGAGCTTCACTTCTGGAAGTCCGACTTTTGCGCTTGATAGAGCGACGCGGTGGTGACACGACAACGCCAACTCGAAGCCGCCGCCGAGCGCAACCCCTTCGATCGCCGCGACGACCGGTTTGGTCGATTCGTCGAGCATGGAGTTCAGTGACCACAGCGAAGGCCCCATGAACGCCTCGGGCGCACCGAATTCTTTGATGTCGGCGCCGCCGCTGAACGTCCCGTTCGCACCGACGAGCACCGCAGCATCGATCGCAGCGTCCCCCGACATCCGCTCGAGCGCAGCGGCCAAAGCACGCCGCAGCGCAAGGCCGAGACTGTTGACCGGTGGATTCGCGAAGCGGATCACCGCTACGCGTCCGCGTAACGTGTATTCGACCAAATCAGCGGACATGCTCACCTCGCGTTCGGATCATTTATTTTGCAGGCCACCGGTCAGCACGATGCGCATCGCGGCCTCGACACTCAGATCGGTGGGTTCGATTTGGTGACGCGGTAAGTAGATCGTGTAGCCACCGATTTGATAGCTCATCGGCATGTAGACCGCGACCATGGGTTCGTCGTTCGTGCGCCCAGGCAACGTGGCATTTTCTTGCGTAACGAACGCGATCGACTTGCCGGCGCCGAACGGTACTAAAACCACTCGTTGCAGATCGCTGCTGCCGTCCTTGTTCATCAAACCGGTAAGGTCACGGATCGCCGAATAGACCGTCTTCACCACCGGTACGCGCAGTATCAAAGATTCACCGAACTGCAGCACGCGGCGGACGACGTACGCGCTCACCAAAAGTCCCACTACGAACATGACGATGAAGCCGGCGAGCAAGCCGAGGCCCGGTCGATACATGTCGGCGGGCAACCACAGTTTGAGCGGACCCGAGAGTACCGACTCGGTCGTGACCCCTAGCCAATAAACGAGATAGGTCGTCAGACCCACCGGAAGGATCGTCAGCAGACCTTTGAGGAGAATGCGGCCAAGGGTTTTCATCGCGCGAGTTCGCCGTCCGTGAACGAGGGGAAGGCCGAGCATTGTAGATTTTGGCCAGATGTTGCGTTCCTTTTAGCAATCATGTACCTTTTTATATAAAGGTACCGACTCGAATGATTAACGACAACGGCTTCACCGCCATCCGCAAAGGCCTGCTCGAGTTCGTGGTGCTGAAAATCATCGGCAGCCACAGCGTTTACGTACCCGACATCCTGCGCCGGCTGGCCGAAACCGAATTCGCCACCCAGGAAGGCACGCTCTACCCCCTGCTCAGCCGCCTGCGCCGCGACGCGCTCGTCGATTACGAGTGGCGCGAGTCCGAGGCGGGGCCGCCACGCAAGTACTACCGACTGACGAAATCCGGCGAAGCACGGCTCGCCGCCTTCGACGGCTATTGGGATCGACTGGACCACACCATCGCAAGATTGGGACGCTGACTATGCAACGCGTAACGACCATCAGCCTAAATCGCAACGCCTACCAACTCGAGGTCGACGCGCATATGCGTCTCGAGCAATTTTTGACGGATACCGAACGCCGGCTGAGCGGTAATCCCGACCGCAGCGAAATTCTCCGTGATATCGAGCAAGCGATCGCAGACCGATGCCGCGAGCGGATGCGCCAGGCTCAAACGGTGATCACCTTAGAGGAACTCGAACCTGCGCTGGCAGCGATCGGCGAAGTTGAAGCGATGCATCCGACACCGCCGTCGGCTCCGTTGCAACCCGAATCCGAACATCCGCCGCTACAACAATTGAGCGATCGTGCTTACATCAGTGGCGTCTGTGCAGGCCTCGCGCGCAGCGCCCACATCGACGTGACGCTCGTACGCGTGGTCGCAATCGTATCGTCGTTCTTCATCGCCGGCGGAACGATCCTGCTCTACATCGCATTGATGCTGCTGATTCCGTACGCACCGCTCGATTCGCACGCGCCGCCACTACGTAAAATTCCACGTCGCTGTCGCGAAACGGTGATCGCGATCCGCGCCAAACTGAAAACTTTGACGAGCTAGAGCTCCACCTGTGCACCCGACTCGACGACTTTGCTCGCCTCGAGTCCGAAGTGGGTGCCGGCGAACGCCGAATTACGCGACATAAATGCGAACAAACGCTTACGCCACAGCGGCAGATTGCCTTGATTGGTGAGCACGATGTCATCGCGGCCTAAGAAATAGGTCACGTCGTGCAAATCGAGGTCTTTCCAAGTGCGTTGCGCATCGCGCAACAGCTTTGGCACATCGGGCGTTTCCATGAAACCGACTTGTGCCCAGATGCGATACAAACCCGGCATCAACATCTCGCTACGCGTCGTCGAACCACGCAAAACCCGCGGCACCGGTGCGGTCTGAAGATTCAGCACCACGGTTTGCGCGTGAATCACGCCGTTATATTTGACGTTTCGCACTAATGTACGCGGCAGCAATGTCCGATCGCTCGATAAAAATACCGCCGTGCGCGGCACCGTCACCGGGCGGGTCGATTCGAGCAACTCCTGGAATTTATGCGGCGTGTAATCTTCGCGTGACGTGCGCTTGGCGAGTTCACTGCGTCCGCGTTGCCAAGTGCGCATGGCGGTGAGCAATGCCAAGCCGAAGATCAGCGGAAACCAACCACCAGAGGTGATCTTGGCGCTGTTGCCGAGCACGAACAACAACTCGATGATCAGCACCAAACCGAGTACGACCATCTGCGCGACGTTCACACCCTTGCGCATCGTCCACAACAAACTCAGCATCAACACCGAATCGATCACCATCGTGATCGAGACACCGATGCCATACGCACCGGCGAGCGCATCGGACGACTGGAAACCGGCAACGAGTATCAGCGTGCAAATGCACAGCGCCCAATTCACCGAAGGCAAATAGACTTGACCGATCGACGACTCGGACGAATGCACGATGCGCATACGCGGCAAGTAGCCGAGCAGCTGACACTGTCGGCAAATCGAAAATACACCGGAGATCACGGCTTGCGAGGCGATGACGGTCGCCGCGGTCGAAAGCAGTACCAGCGGCAAAATGACTTCTTGTGGCGCCAGCAGATAGAAGGGATTTTTGAGCGCATCCGGCTCGCGTAATAGCAATGCACCCTGCCCGAAATAGTTGAGCAATAACGCGGGCAAAACACCTATGAACCATGCCCAAGAGATCGCCGGACGACCGAAGTGTCCGAGATCGGCGTATAACGCTTCGCCTCCGGTTACACAAAGAAATACTGCACCGAAGATCGTCAGGCTCAATACGAAATGTGTCTGCACGAGCGAGATCGCGTAAAGCGGATTGACCGCCACCAGCACTTCCGGGTTCTGTACGATTGAACGCACGCCGAGTACGGCGAGCGTCGTGAACCAGATGATCATGATCGGACCGAACGCTTTACCGATCGTATCGGTGCCACGTTTTTGAACGCTGAACAATCCGAGTAGCACGACTGCAGCGATCGGAATCACCGCGTGCTCAAGGTCGGGTGCCACGATTTCGAGACCTTCGACGGCCGACAAGACCGAAATCGCCGGCGTGATCACACCGTCACCGAAGAACAACGAACATCCAGCGAGACCGATGAACGACAGCACTGCGATCAGGCGACGGTCGGCGGAGTGCACGGTGAGCTGCGTCAAGGCCAGCACGCCGCCCTCACCTTCGTTGTCGGCTTTAAGGACGATCAGCACGTACTTGACGGCGACGATCAGCAGGATCGACCAAAAAATCAAAGACAACACACCGAGAATGTTGCCGAGGTCAGCCGGATCGAGATGCGAATCGGCGAATACGGTGCGGAGTGCGTATAGCGGGCTAGTGCCCACGTCGCCGAACACCACGCCGAGCGCGCCCACCACGAGACCTGCGCTGAGGCCTCCCGTCTTGCCGTGACTCATCTCAACCCCAACCTAATGCAGCTCTGCGGCCGTCGTAGGGGCGCGAGTATATGCCTGCCCGATTACCTTTGGGCCGCCGGTCGATCGATGTAGTAGTAGGCCATTGACACTCCGTTGCGGTCGGGGTCGTCTAGGACCTCGTGGCTGAGGCGTCCGCCGACCTTGACGATCGCGCGCCGAGACCGGAGGTTGTGGATGCCGATGTGGAACCAGACCCGATCGACGAAGCCGAAGGCGTGGTCCAGCATCAAGCGCTTCAACTCGTGGTTGTAGGTGCTGCCCCAGCAGCGACGGGCGAGGAAGGTGTAGCCGATCGAAATGTCACGCTTGTCTGGTCTGAATTCATAGTAGCGCGAGGAGCCGATCACCTCGCCCGAGGTTGCGTCGCGCACGGTCAAGCCGCCACCAGAGGCCAGTCCCTCGTCGAACAATTTACGAAACACCGCGGGCTGCCAGCGATCGTGCGCGGGATGTTGTTCCCAAATGAGCGGATCACGCGCCACGGCGAACAGTGCGTCATGATCATCGGCACGCATAGGCTCGATGCGCACCAAAGAGCCGCTGAGCACCGGCTGCAACGCCAGCATCGATTCGGACTTTGCCTCACTCATGGCGCAATTCTAACGCCCGACGCGGCACGACTCACGCTGCGATAATCTTCGGGTAGGAGGCCCGACCGTGTACGTACCCGCCGTCTTCACCGAAGCCGATCGCAGCGCGATCGCCACATTGCTTGATCGTCATCCGCTCGCGACCTTGGTGTTAGTGCAGGACGGGCGCGCGCAAGTCGACCATATTCCGTTCGCACGGCTCGCAGGGGTCGACGCAGGCGAATGTTTGGTAGCGCACGTATCGAAGTCGAACGACACGTGGCGCACGATCGGCTCGGGTTGCGAGGCGCTTTTGGTATTTGCCGGTGCATCGGCCTATATCTCGCCCTCGCTGTATCCGAGTAAAAAAACCACGCACGAAGTCGTGCCGACTTGGAACTACGCGACCGTCCATCTGCGCGGTCGCATCACCTGCTCACACGAGCGCGCGACGAAACTCGACATCGTCGAACGTCTGACCCGGATGATGGAATCGGGACGCAGCGAGCCTTGGGCGGTGAGCGATGCGCCGGCGGCCTACATCGACAAGATGCTGAGCGGCATCGTCGCGCTGCAATTCGAAATCGAAACGACGACGGCTAAGTTCAAAGCCAGTCAAAACCGCAGCCCCGAAGATCGACTCGGTGTCATTGACGGTCTCGCCAAAGATTCCGCGACTCGAGAGGCTGCGCAAGTCGCTGCTGAGCGAGTGACACGCCCATGAAAAAAATTCTGCTCGGCATCGTGATCGTCGGTGTCTTATTGATCGGCAGTTTGCAATCGAAGGTCGCGCTCGCCGATGAAGTGCGCAGTGCCAACGGTTCGCTGATTGCGCGGATCGCCGATCGCGAAGTGCGCAGCGCCAACGGCAGTCTGCTGTATCGCCTCGATGGCAGCGAAGTGCGCGATGCGTCCGGCCGCCTGTATTTGCGTTTCGAGGGCACCGAGATTCGTAGCGCGAATGGCTCGCTCATCGGTCGATTCGACGGCAACGAAGTGCGCGATGCCTCGGGTCGCCTGCAAGGTCGCGTCGAAGGCAGTGACGTACGCGACGCCAGCGGTCGATTGATGGGGCGCACCCAAGGCGTATCGATGCGTCAGTCCGCTTTGTTCTTTTTCTTTTTACAGTAAGTTTGGAGCGGGCGATGGGAATCGAACCCACGTTAGTAGCTTGGGAAGCTACAGTTCTACCATTGAACTACGCCCGCACGCTCCGGGAAAATTCTATCAGTCTTTGAAGTACGGCTCGACTACACCCTTGCGGGTGATGGTCAAAGGTTTACCGCGTCGATCGAGAGTCTTGCCGAACGAGGTGCGAATCCAGCCCTCGGAAATACAATATTCCTCGACGTTGTTGTATTCGACCCCGTTGAAGCGAATGCCCACGTTGCGAGCGAGCACTGCTTCGTCGTAATAACGACTCGAGGGATCGACGCTCAGTCGGTCGGGCAACGTCTGTGACGGCAGTGGGTCGATGCGGTTGGTGTCGGTCATGATGGCGCTGATGATATCTCAACAGTCGATCTCGCCGACGACCGTACTGACGCAACGACCACCAATCCAAATATCACCACTAGCGGCGAGCTCCACTTCGACTCGCCCGTCACGGCCAACGCAACGACCCTGCGAGGCGACATAGCGAGTGCCGGACGTCAATTCGCCGTGCTCGCGTCTAAAGACGGCGACCGCGCCATTACCGCTACCACAAACGGGGTCTTCGTCGACGCCCTGCGACGGCGCGAACGAACGTGTTTCGATGTCTGTCACGTCGGCATCGTCGCGCGCCGTGAATACTGTCGCACCGGTTGCGCCGAGACGGCGCTCGAGCGCGGCGAGACGCGAAAAATCCGGCCGCGCTGCAAGTAAGGCTGCGTTAGTAGCAATGCGCGCCACGATCCATTTTGGTCCGACGTCGATGAGTCGCGCCGCGACGGTGAGATCGACCGGCATGCGTAACGCCGTCGCTAATTCTTGGCTAGTCGCAGCGTCTAGCGGCGTCGATCGTGCGAGCGGCAGGCGCAGCCGATAGCCGGACCCCGAGCGTTCGATCGTCACGAGTCCAGCGCCGCATTGCTGAACGAGAGCGTTCTGAACCAGATTTGCTTCGCTGACGATGCCGGCCGCTACGACTGCATGTGCGGTGCCGAGCGTCGGATGTCCCGCGAATGGCAACTCGCTTGCGGGTGTGAAGATGCGCACGCGATGCGTTGCACCGGCGACGTCGGGCGGTAGCACGAACGTCGTCTCGGAAAGGTTGGTCCAGCGTGCGATGCGTTGCATCGCAGCGGAATCGAGCTGTTGCGCATCGAGGACGACGGCAACGGGATTACCCAGCAGTGCTCGGTCGGAGAAAACGTCGACGACACGATAGCGGCGCTTCATATCGGCCCCTTAGAATCAGGTTCTGCAATCCACAGAGAAGTTTACCCATGTTCTTGTCCCGTTTCGTTCGTGTCGCCCTCGTCGTCTCCGGCGCGCTGTCGCTCGCCGGTTGCATCATCGCCGTCGACCGTAAAGCCGAACACCCCAAAGTCGACGCCGAGACTCGAATCGTGCGTCAGGTACGTGTGGAAACCCACGTCAAAGATGACGCCGTGCCCGCGGGTTGTCCGGAAGGCAGTAGCACCGTCACCAACGAAGATCGCACGGTCGACGGTCAACACGTCCGCATGATCTTGTGCACGAAACGTCTCGGTAACGGGGAAGCCGCCACCAGTGCCGCATTGTTGCCGAAACTCGCCGAGGTCCGGCTGCTGTTGTCCAAAGACCCGGCGTTACAGGGCGACGCGCGAACGCGGGTTTTGGCGGCGCTCGACGAGCAGATCGCGCGAGTGGCCGTGCTAAAGTCTTCGCCATGAAGACCAAAAAAGAGATCGTCGACAACTGGCTGCCGCGCTACACCGGAACCGCCCTAGAAAATTTTGGTGAACACGTCCTGCTGACCAACTTCGGCAACTATCTGGATTTGTTCGCCGCGCAGACCGGCGCCGCGATCGTCGGCCGCGATCGGCCAATGCCGAATGCAACCGCCGACGGCATCACGATGATCAACTTCGGCATGGGTAGCGCTAACGCCGCAACCGTGATGGACTTGCTATCCGCGATCGCACCTAAAGCCGTGTTGCTACTCGGCAAGTGCGGTGGATTGAAGCGCAAAAATCAGATCGGTGATCTCGTGCTACCGATCGCCGCGATTCGCGGTGACGGTACGTCGGACGATTACCTGCTGCCCGAAGTGCCGGCGTTGCCCGCCTTCAGTCTGCAGCGTGCGGTATCGACGTCGATTCGCGACCTCGACTGTGACTATTGGACCGGCACCGTCTACACCACCAATCGTCGAGTGTGGGAGCACGACGACGAGTTCAAAGAATATCTACGCGACACGCGCAGTATGGCGATCGACATGGAAACGGCGACGATCTTCGCCGCCGGTTTCGCGAATCATATTCCGGCCGGCGCGCTCTTGTTGGTGAGCGATCAGCCAATGGTGCCGGAAGGCGTGAAAACCGAAGCGTCCGATAAAAAAGTTACGTCGGAATACGTCGAACGCCACATTCGCATCGGGATCGAAGCGCTGCGCCTCATCCGCCGTCACGGCAAGAGCGTGAAGCACTTACGTTTCGACGAGTGATCGGCCCCACTCAGCGGAACGCTTTCGCCCAAAAATTTTTCATGTCTTCCCACGACTCGCGATCGGTGCGTTCGTCATAGGCGAGCGGCAACCCGTATTTTTTCCCCTTTTCGGTCGCTTCCGGATTCGAGAAGCCATGCTTTGCGCCGGGATAGGCGACGAATTCGTAGTCGACCCCGAGTTCTTTCATTTCTTTGTGGAATGCCGCCTGATCTTCGGCAGGCACCATGCCGTCGGCCTCACCGTGACAGATCAGTACGCTCGGCTTGAATTCGCCTTTTTTCGCTTGGTGTGCGCTCGTCAGCGCACCGTGAAAACTCACCACGCCTTTGAGCGGCAATCCAATACGGCCGGCGTGCAACGCAAGCGCGCCTCCCAAACAATAGCCCATCGCGCCGATGCGATCGGGATCGACGAGCGGATGATTGCGCAATTGTTGGTACGCGGCCTTCAAAACTTCACCAGTCGCCGGCACGTTCGCGAACAGACCACCCATGAGTTTGCCGGCTTCGGCCGGATCGGCTGCTTCTCGACCTTCGCCGTACACGTCGGTGGCGATCGCAACGAAGCCGAGCGCAGCGAGTTCGCGTGCCCGACGACGCAAGTAGTCGTTGAGCCCCCACCATTCGGGCAACACGATGAGACCCGGTCGTTTCTCGCTAGACGAAGGGTCGTAGGCAAGATAGCTCGCGAGATCTTTGCCACCGGCGTGGTAACGAACGACTTCGGTGTGGGCTGCATCGGGCATGGGACGGTCCTACGGTGAATCTGTTCGCGCAACTCTGACGCGTGGGCGCAGGGGGGCGCAAGTCCTCTCTGCCATAATGCGCACATGTCGGACGTTCCGGAAATCGCGCATCAACGGCGTATTCGCAGCTTCGTGCTGCGTGCGGGGCGTATCACCGGCGCGCAAGCACGCGCGCTCGAAACCGAATGGCCGCGCTACGGAATCGACTACTCTGCGACACCGATCGATCTCGCCGCGCGTTTCGATCGCGCGGCGCCCTGCACGCTCGAAATCGGATTCGGTAACGGGGAGAACCTGCTCGCGTACGCCAACGCGCATCCAGAACGAAACTGCCTCGGAATCGAGGTGCATCGAGCGGGTGTCGGGCATTTGCTGTGGTCGGTCGCGGCAGCGGGTCTTGGCAACGTACGCGTTATGTGCCACGACGCTGTCGAAGTGCTGCAGCACTGCGTCGCACCCGACGCTCTCGACGAAGTGTTGATCTTGTTTCCGGATCCTTGGCACAAGAAGCGTCATCACAAGCGCCGACTGGTCCAAGCCGAATTCGTCACGTTACTCGCGACGCGCTTGCGAAGCGGCGGGCGACTGCAACTGGCGACCGATTGGGAGCCTTATGCGGCGCAGATGCTGGAGGTCATCGGAGCAAACCCGCAGTTCACGAACGTCGCGGGGCCCGCAGGATTCGTGCCGCGACCGCAGTGGCGAGCGCTCACACGCTTCGAACGTCGCGGTCAAAGACTCGGGCATGGCGTGTACGATTTGTCTTATCTGCGACGGTGATCAAGTCGCAAAGAACGTCGCGCGTATCCCATCGACCACGAACTGCACGGCGAGTGCACCGAGCACGACGCCGAGCAGACGATTGGCGACGTTGGAGCCGGTCTGACCGATCAAGCGCGTCACGCGCTCGGCGCTCAACATCAAAACGAACGCGATCGCGAGCACAACCCACGCCGCGAGTAACAACACCAAAAACGTGAGCGGCTCCTGCCATGGCGAAACGCGTCCGAAGGCGAGCAAGATCGTCGTCAACGCACCGGGCCCGGCGAGCAGCGGAAACGCCAGTGGAAACACCGAGATGTCGGCGCGACGCCGACTCTCGGCCTGCTCATCCGCGGAGGTGCGCGTACCGGACTCGCGCGCAAACACCATTTCGAGCGCTACCAAAAATAACAACACGCCACCGAATATGCGGAACGACTGG
This sequence comes from Gammaproteobacteria bacterium, assembly GCA_010027845.1. GTDB lineage: Bacteria > Pseudomonadota > Gammaproteobacteria > Steroidobacterales > Steroidobacteraceae > UBA964. The sequence continues at coordinate 6,492 of RGUL01000013.1, read as the reverse complement.
ATGCTGATACCCATCGCGTCGAGTAAGGCCGTGCCGGCGACCGCGAACAACACCACAATCAACGCCGAGATGACAGTCGCCTTCACCGCCATGCGTTTTTTGTACGCGGACGTTGCGCCGTCGGTGAGACTCGCGAACTCCGGCAGGATGGAGATCGGACTTACGACGACGAAGAACACCACGAAAAATTTGAGGAATGCTTCGATCATACGGGGGGCGCGATTCTAACGTCCTCGCCGTCCACTCTCACCTGCAATCGGCGTAACGTGCGGCCCGGACAAGGCCCGGCCACACAAATGCCGGTGTCCCTTTCGAATAGCGCGCCATGCGACGAACATTTGATGAACGCGCGATCGGGGGTGAGAAAGTCGTGGTCTTTAAGAGCGAGCGGGTGACCCGCATGGGGACAACGATCGACGTAGGCCTGTACTATTCCCGTCGCATCGCGCAACACCAAACCACGCAACGGCCAATCGCCTGTGCCGATCGCAAAGCCGCATGCGCCGCTCGCATCGAGCTCCCGGACACTGCACACGACGACGTCCGTCGCCTCGTCAGCCATCGTCCCGTTGCTCAAGCGTCGCGATGCGCGCGCGCTGCCACCACACCATCGCGAGTCCCGGCAGTGCCGTGAAAAAGGTCACCACGAAGAACGCCGACCAGCCGATGTGATCGGAGAGGTAGCCCGCGGGTGCGCCGAGCAAGTTGCGAGGTAAGACGGCAATCGCCGACAACAACGCGTATTGGAACGCGCTGAACCTTACGTCGCAGAGCCCCATGATGAAAACCACGAGCGCCGTGTTACCCATCGCGCCGACGAAATTATCGAGAAACACCGCGATGGCCATGACACTAAGATCGTGGCCAACGGCTGCGACGACGCTATAGCCAAGATTCGCGAGCGCTTGCAGCGAGCCGAAGATCAGCAAGGCGCGGACCAAGCCGAGTCGCACCATCAAAAGTCCACCCAGCACCGAACCCGCAAGGTTGGCGACGAGCATCACAGTTTTGGTGACGGCCCCGATTTCGGTCTTGCTGAAACCGACGTCCATCAAAAAAGGTGTGAACAATTTCAGCGCGAATGCATCGCCCACTTTGTAGAGCACCAGCGCGGCGAGCAAGGTCAGCATGCCGGGGTTACCCATCAGCTGCGCGAGTGGATCGCGCACCGCCTCGAGTAAGGTGCGCGGCGGCGGTGCGCGCAACGGTGGCTCGGGTACAAATATAGTTGCGACGACGAGTGCCGCCATGCAGCAGGCCATGACGAGATAAGTCGCTCGCCAACCGACTTGATCGGCGAGGATCAATGCGCCGGAAAATGCGAACCAAGCGGCAGCGCGATAGCCGAGATTGGCGGCGGTCGCAGCAGGACCGCGCTCGTTAGCGTTGACGAGATCGGTGCGCCAAGCATCGATGACGATGTCTTGTGACGCCGACAACGCAGCGACGGCGACGGCGATGACGGCGAGCGCGACGAGCCCACCCTCCGGACCATGATCGGCCATCCAAACCAAGGCGAGTGCGAGCGCCAACTGAAAGATCACGATCCAGCCGCGACGACGGCCCAGAAATGGCGGCGTGTAACGATCGAGCAGTGGAGCCCACAACGGCTTCAAGGTGTACGCGAGTCCCACCAGAGACAAAAGACCGATGGTGGTGTTGGAAGCACCGGAATCTTTGAGCCACGCTTGTAGCGTGGCGTCTGTCAGGTTATACGGCAGACCCGAGGCGAGCCCGAGGACGAGCACGGCGAGCATGCGAGGGCTAGCGACGACGCTCTTCATCGCATGGTCCGCGGCAAGTCGTAATCGATGAGTAACGGCGCATGGTCGGAGAACCGCGTCGCTTTATGGATGTGCACGCGACGCGCGGCTCCGGCCAGCGTTCGACTGACGACTTGATAGTCGATGCGCCAACCGACATTCTTTGCCCACGCTTGGCCACGATTCGACCACCAGGTGTATTGATCGGGCTCGGTGTTCACCTCACGAAAGGCATCGAGATAGCCGGCCTCGCCGAACAGTCGATCGAGCCAGGCGCGCTCCTCGGGCAAAAATCCGGAATTTTTTTGATTACTGCGCCAGTTGCGCAAATCGATTTCTTTGTGGGCGATATTCCAATCACCGCACAAAATGTACGCGCTGCGACGCCGTCGTAACTTGGCGAGGTGCGGCATGAAGGCGTCGAGGAAGCGGAACTTGGAAGCTTGGCGCTCGGGGCCCGACGAGCCCGAGGGCAAGTACAACGATACGATCGACAGCGCACCGAAACGCGCTTCGAGATAGCGACCTTCACGATCGAATTCGTCGACACCGAAACCGCGAATCACCTCGGTCGGTTTGCGCCGGCAATAGAGTGCGACCCCCGAATAACCTGGCCGCTCGGCATCGTAAAGAAAGCGGTGGTAACCGGGGAGGTCGACGTCGTGACCAACGAGCTGCGGCGCCTGAGCTTTGGTCTCTTGCAGACACACGACGTCGGCGTCCTGCTCGCGCAGCCACGCGAAAGCGCCCTTGGCGGCAGCGGAACGTATGCCGTTCGCGTTCAGGGTGATGACTCGCACCGCGATATGATAGCGACATGCATCCCCACCAACGCAGATTCGTCGAGCTCGCACTCGCGCGCTCCGCCCTCCGCTTCGGCCGGTACACGCTCAAATCGGGCCGCGAAAGCCCTTACTTTTTCAACGCCGGGCTCTTCAACGACGGCGCAGCGTTGGCTGAACTCGGTCACTGTTACGCCGACGCGCTGAGTGCTGCAGGCGTCGAGTACGACATGCTGTTCGGACCGGCCTATAAAGGCATACCGCTCGTCGCGGCGACCGCCATTGGCCTCGCGACCCATCATGGGCGCAGCGTGCCGTGGGCATTCAACCGCAAGGAAGCCAAGGATCACGGCGAAGGCGGCAACATCGTCGGCACCGCGCTCGCAGGCCGCGTGGTGATCGTCGACGATGTGATCACGGCGGGCACGGCGATCCGCGAATCCGTCGACATCATCCGTCGTGCCGGCGCAGAACCTGTGGCGGTACTTCTGGCACTCGATCGACAAGAGCGCGGTCAGGACACGCGCTCGGCGGTGCAGGAAGTCGAAGCGGAATTCGGCTTACGCTGCGTGAGCTTGCTGACGCTCGCCGACCTCATCGACTTGCTCGCGACGCCCGGCGAAGCACGACTACCCGCCGAGCATCTCGCAGCGCTGCGCGATTATCGCTCTCAATATGGTGTTTAAGTGCTACTCAAAGACAAAGAATTATTGAAACAACGGGCTTTCGTCGACGGCCGATGGATCGACGCCGACGACGGTCGCACGGTCACCATCGCGAATCCCGCCAACGGCAGTACAGTCGGCACGGTACCGATGCTCGGTGCGACCGAGACGGGACGCGCGATCGATGCAGCGGCTGCAGCGCTGCCGGCGTGGGCGCGACTCACGGCCAAAGATCGCGCCGTGGTCCTGCGCCGCTTCGCCGATCTCATGCTCGCGAACGTCGACGATCTTGCGGTCATCATGACGAGCGAACAAGGTAAGCCGCTCGCCGAAGCGCGCGGTGAAGTCGCTTATGCCGCTTCGTTCATTGAATGGTTCGCCGAAGAAGGCAAACGTGTTTACGGTGAGATCGTGCCGACTTTTCGCGCCGATTCGCGCATCGTCGTGCTGCGCCAACCGGTCGGTGTTGCGGCCGCCATCACGCCTTGGAATTTTCCGGCAGCGATGATCACGCGTAAATTGGGGCCTGCGCTGGCGGCGGGCTGTACGTTCATCGCGAAGCCCGCACCACAAACACCGTTCTCCGCACTGGCGCTCGCCGAACTCGCGACGCGCGCCGGTGTGCCTGCAGGCGTGTTCAACGTTGTCACGGGCGAAGCCGAAGCGATCGGCGGCGAGCTCACGTCTAATCCGACCGTGCGAAAGCTGAGCTTCACGGGCTCGACGGCGGTCGGTAAAAAATTGCTCGCGCAATGCGCGAGCACCGTCAAGAAAGTTTCGATGGAGCTCGGTGGTAATGCGCCGTTCATCGTCTTCGACGACGCCGATCTCGATGCAGCCGTGCAAGGTGCGATCGCGAGCAAGTATCGCAACACCGGGCAAACCTGCGTCTGCGCGAACCGCTTCTACGTGCAGGCGGGTGTATACGACGCATTCGCCGAACGGCTCGATCGCGCCGTCGCTACCTTGCGGGTAGGCGACGGTCTCGCAGGACCCACCGAGCAAGGCCCGCTGATCGATGCGCGCGCACTTGCCAAAGTCGAAGCGCACATCGCCGACGCGGTCGGCAAGGGTGCACGGATCGCGCGCGGTGGCAAGCGTCATGCGCTCGGCGGCAACTTTTTCGAACCAACGATCCTGCTCGACGTGACGGCCGACATGCGTGTCGCACGCGAAGAAACTTTTGGTCCGGTTGCGCCACTGTTCCGCTTCGACACCGAAACGGAAGCCGTGCAACGGGCCAACGACACGGAGTTCGGGCTCGCTGCCTACTTCTACACCCGCGATCTCGCGCGCAGTTGGCGCGTTCAAGAAGCGCTCGAGTACGGCATCGTCGGTGTGAACACGGGTCTGTTCTCGACCGAAGTAGCGCCCTTCGGCGGGATGAAAGAATCGGGCTTAGGTCGCGAAGGCTCGCGGCACGGCATCGACGAATACACGGAACTGAAATACGTCTGCGTGGGCGGCTTGAGTTCGTGAACGCGCCCGTCGCACCCAGCAAATCGTTGATGCTGCTGCTCGCCGGATGCAGCGTGGTCGGTCCGATTTCGACGCTCGTGTTGATGCCCGCGTTGCCGTCCATCCGCACCGAGTTCGGTGCGAGCACCGCGGCGACACAGGCGGTGGTCAGCGCGTTCCTGTTCGCCTTTGCGGCTGGCATTCCCTTCACCGGCCCGCTGTCCGATCGTTACGGCCGACGCCCGGTTTTATTGTTCGGCTTGCTGACTTTTTTCGTCGGTTCTTTGCTTGCAGCGGTATCGCCGTCACTCGAAGTGTTGATCTTTGCGCGTATCGTACAGGCGCTCGGCTGCTCAGCCAGCGCGACGGTGTCGCGTGCGGTCTTGGGCGACGTCTATCGCGATTGGCGTCTCGCCCAAGCGTTGGCGACCCTGACACTGTTCATGATGATGGGTACGTCGATCTCGCCGTATCTCGGCGGCTGGATGACCGAACACCTCGGCTGGCACGCGCCGTTTTTGGTCTTGATCGGACTGTCGGCCATCACCGGGCTTGCTTGTCTAAAGTTTTTGCCCGAGACACGTGTCATCCGCGGCGAACTCGCCTCCGCGCGCAAATTGGCGCAGGAGTCGTTTGCGGTGTTACGTCGGCCGGTGTTCGTCGGCTGCATGATCGACGCCGGTGTGATTTACGCGCTCTACCTCGGATTCATCTCCGTCGCGCCGTACATCATGAGCGAAATGCTCGGTAAGCCAGCCACCGAGTTCGGCATCTACGTGCTGTTCCTTTCGGTCGGTTATTTCTTGGGCAATTTCGTCGTGTCGCGTATTCGCGGTCATGCACAGCTCGAGCGCGTCGCGCGTTTCGGCACGATTTTGCAGGCGGCTTCGGCCTGCACCGCTGCGGCGTTCGTGCTCGCCGGCCACACCGATCCGATCTATTGGTTCGGACCGATGATGCCACTCGCATTCGCACAAGGACTGACCCTACCGCACGTCACCGCGAGCGCCGTACGCCTCGTGCCCAACTACGCTGGTGTCGCTTCGAGCATGATCGGCCTCGCGCAACAAGCTGCCGCAGCGATCGCCGTACAGGGCATGGGCTTTTTGCCCACCGACTCGCCGGTGCCGGTGCTGTCGGTCTGCGCCGCGATGTCCTTGATTTCTTTGTGTGTCATGATGGCCGTCGATCGCGCCTTGCGACGGGAAGGGATACCGGAAACATGAAACTCGGACTCGCACTCGGTTACTGGGGATCGAAACCACTCGATCGCTTCATCGAACTTGCACAACATGCCGAGCGCCTCGGCTTCGATATCGTCTGTACCTCTGAAGCCTATGGTTCGGACGCTTTCACGCCGCTCGCGGCGATCGCGGCACGAACTTCCAAAATCAAGCTCGGCACGGCGATCATGCAGATCTCGGCGCGTACGCCTGCAGCGGCTGCGATGACGGCCATCACGCTTGATCACATTTCGAACGGCCGTCTCTGCCTCGGCATCGGTGTGTCGGGTCCGCAAGTGGTCGAGGGTTGGTACGGCCAACCGTTCAAGCGCCCACTCGAACGCACCCGCGAGTGGTTGGCAATCTTTCGCAAGATCGTCGCGCGCGAAGAACCGGTGACGTTCGAGGGCGCGCAGTACCAACTACCCTATCGCGGCGCGGGCTCGACGCAACAAGGCAAGTCTTTGATGAGCATCACGCATCCGCTGCGTAAGCACATCCCCGTATACCTCGGCGCAGAGGGCCCGAAGAACGTCGAACTCGCGATGACCGAGTGCGACGGCTGGTTTCCGTTCCTGATGCCGCCCGATCGTTTCGACAT
>RGUL01000120.1 GCA_010027845.1 Gammaproteobacteria bacterium | reverse complement strand
CCGTTGAGGCCGTTGAGGCCGTTGAGGCCGTTGAGGCCGTTGAGGCAGCTGCTACCAGGTGCGTTGCGCGGCGCCGGGTCGTTCCACACGAGGCGGACGACGCGCGAGTCGAGCGCGGTGCACTGCTCGCCGTTCGCCTCGCACCACGCGCACAGCGCCTCGGCGACGTGGACCTCGGTGCGCACCGAGAGCTCGTCGGAAGAAAGCAAGTCGACGAGGTCGGGCTTGGCCATCGCGAGGAACGCGGCGGATCGCGCGGCGCGGGGCATGGTTGATGCGATGCGCGAGGCTGCGATGCGCCGCATGTCGCGCGCGCCGATCCGGTTGGACTCGAGCCACACGTGGACGGCGGTGTCCGGGTCGAACATCGCTCTTTGGTCCGCGATGAGCCGCGTCGCGAGGCGCTCGCACGTGCCGCAGTCGAGGAACACGGCGAGCGCGAGGACCTCGAGTGCGCGGGAAACGGTCTTTGTTCCGTGCGAAACCCCAGCGGCAACGGCGTCCGTGCCAGTAAAAAAAGCACCGTCGGGATTAAGCGTGCCGGTGTAGATGCACCGCACGACGAGCGCGAAGACGTCCGGGTCGCACTCGACGAGGCACGTCTCCGTGACACTTGCTTCCTTCCCTTTGCCGGTGCCGACGGCCGTGGAGAGCATGGTCCGGAAGTACCCGCACTCCGCGGCGACGACGGCGGCGTTGAGCGCGAACGACCGGTGCGTCTCGCTCGCGCCGCACCTCACGACGAGATCGGCGTGCTCGCCGCGCTGCGCCGCCTCGTATACGCGCTCCAGCGTCGTCATGTTTCGGGTTTTCCTTCTTTTTTTTTGCTCGGTAGGGCCAAAAGGCCTAAGAAAACAACAAAAGGCCAAAGAAAACAACAAAAAACAAAAAAACAACAAAAAACAACAAAAGAAAACTAAAGAAAACAAAAAACAAAAAAAACTAAAAAAAACTGGGGAAAATAAAAAGAAGAGGCCCCAAGCACGAGGGGCATTTGGAAAAAAAAGAAGAGGCTTTTAAATGCGGGAGGATCTCGTGGAGCTTTCGCGGATGCTAGCAGGTGCGGACGTGGCCGAAGTGTACCGCGCCGCCGTGTCGACGGGAACGATCTTCTGGGCGTTGGGAATCCTGCGCGAAGTGCTCGGCCTCGTCGCGGCGGACCACGAGGAGGACCGCGCGGCGATGATCGAGACGCTCCGCGCGTGGTGCGCGGCGCTAGTGACGCGGCCTAAGCCGCGGCAGGGCCTACTGGACCGAGTGGCCGCGAACGCCGTCGCGGTGTTCTTGGCGGACGTCGCCGAGGTGCGCGGCGCGGTCGAGGAGCTCGTCGACGCGGTGCGGATCCACGTCGCGGCGTACGAGCGCGTCGCGACGGCACCGAACGCCGTTACTCGTCCGAGACCAGTATGTTTCTGCCGCGTGCGCGGGTGCGAGCGGAACGAGCACTTCGTGCGGTACGCGCTGCGGTACGCGGGGACGAGCCCCGACGGGTGCGACACGTGTCCCGTGCGGCCGCTGCACTACGCGCTCGGCACGAAGAACGACTTCATGGTGCGCGAGCTCGTCGCGTTAGGCGCAGACGTGAACGTAAGGGGCCCGGGGCTAAGCACATCGATGCACTGGGCCGCGACGGAGGAGCACATGCTCGTGGTCCTCAAGGCCGGGTTTAAGCCGAGCGCGATGGCCGACGTCACGAACGGCGGGACGGTTTGGGAGTACCACGCGAAGCGAGGCACGGTATCCGCGCTCCGCGCCGCCGTCGCGCGGTCCAAGTCGCCGACGACGGAAAAGCGGGCCTATGCGGCGGCTCAGCCCACTCAGCCGGTCTCTGCGAAGCGCCGCCGAGTGAGCATCGAGGTAGTGCCGCGCGACGAGCTATGGGCCCCCCTTTGAAACTTTTTTATTTATTTTTATTTTTAATGGTCCCCCAAAAACGATTTTTTTTTATATAGTCCACTGGGGGTTCTCTTTCTCGGCGCGAAGCAGGTAAAAAAGCACAAAAAAGCATTAGATTCCCTGGGGGGGATACGAGGCTCCGATTTTGGCCTCGGGTTTTTCGGTTTTAGGGCCCCGGAATCACTGGGAGCGCCCCCCTCTCCCCCCGGGGCCTCGAGGAAAATAAAATAAAAAGAGGACCGATGGCAGCGGGTCCCATTGTAACACCGAAAAAAAGCAAAAAAAAGCCGCGGGCCGTGGGGGGCTCATCCCCGGGCTGCCGGTTGAGCTGACCGGAAGCTCTTTTCTTCTTTTTTAGGGTGGGAAGGGCCCCCCCCTGACCCCACGGTCCCAGACGCCGCAAATCGCGGAAATGGAGGGAAAAAAGGGAGAATCTGGTGTTTGGTTTTAACAAAGTTTGGTTTTAACAAAACGGCTTTTCACATGCCAAGTGCATCTACAAGCCCGTCGATCGAGCAGTCTGGGTTTGCGAGGGCAAGTCCGTTGGAAATATCGAGCTCGCTGGAAATATCGAGTCCTGTGGTAATATCGAGCTCGCTGGTAATATCGAGCTCGCTGGAAACATCGAGTCCGTTGATGAGGAAATGGAAACTCGACGGCTCGATCTGCGCGATGTGGACCATGGCCCAGAGCACCTCGGGACTGATGATGGTGTGTACGCCCGAGCGCGCCTCGAACGCGGGCTCGCTCATGTGTGCGCGGTCGTGCGGCGAAAAGATGACCTCGCTTAGGAACGCGGGACAGAAGATGCCGCCGCACGGCGCGTGACAGGGCGAGACGAGGGCGTAGGCGAACGAGATGCCCATGAGCTTGTGGTCGGAGGGCGCCGACGCCGCGAGCGGAACGAGGTAACCCGAGGAAGGCGAGGGCTCGTACGCGCGCGAGACGATCTGGCTGAGGCACACGGTGATGCCGCCGAGCACACGGGCGGCGCTCGGCGCGCAAGTCGCCTTGAGGTACGCGACGAACGAGTTGGTCGTGGAGCCGACCGGGCCGACCGGGCCGACCGGGCCGACCGGTCCGACCGGTCCCATGGTGGTAGTTGCAGCGACGAACGAGTTGGTGCCGATAGAGGCGGCGAAGTGGCGGGCCCGGTCGAGCGGGATGGAGCATAGCGCCGCGGCGAGCTCCGGGTCGCCTTTGAGCTCGTAGTGGCGGGCGGCGCCCACGGAGATCATAAAGTCAACGAGACCCGCGGCCTTCTTTTGGTCGTTTTGGTCGTTTTGGTCGTTGGACGATGGGGCCACGGGGCCGCCTGAGTCGAGGGCTGAAGGCGCGACAGAGAGCGCCGGAAGGCGTCGGATGGCGGTGAGTAGCGCGCGGTTCCACGGGCCCATGGTTTGGACGAGACACTCGAGCGCGGCGGTGATTCCGATGGCGTCCTCGACGGTGCGTGTGAGCGCCGCAGCGTTCTCGAGGCTGCGCTTGGACTTGGCTGCGATGGCCTGTAGAAACGGGTCGAGGAGCCTCGCGGTGCCCTCGTCGCCGTACATCGCGACGTAGCACGCCGGTGTGAGTCCCTCCGCGTCGTGCGTCTCCGTCGCCTTGGCGATGTCAGGGTGCTCCGTCCACTCGGCGAGCGAGGACAGCAGGGCGGTGTTCTGCGTCGCGACGGCGATGTGCACGATCGTGCGCTGGGTGCGCGAGGTGCGCAGGTCG
>RGUL01000119.1 GCA_010027845.1 Gammaproteobacteria bacterium | reverse complement strand
CACCGGCATGGTGACTTTGATCTCGCAGGAACTATCGGAATTCGCGTTACACGTACGCGCGATTCTAGGCTTGCCGATTCCGGTGATTCGACAGGCTGGCCCCTCGGCATCGTGTGCCGTGTTGATCGACGCCGACACCGCGAATTTACGCTGGCACAACGTCGCCGACGTGCTGCGCACTCCCGACACCGCGCTGCGACTGTTCGGCAAACCCGAAGTGCGTGGCCATCGCCGGATGGGTGTCACACTGGCGCGCAGCGCGACGATCGACGCCGCGCGGGCTACGGCTCGCGACATGGCCGCGGCACTCGTGGCCGGCGCCGAGAAACTTTAGGTCTCGCCGCGCAAGCGACGCGCTCGCATCACCACCACCAACAATAACGCGGCCACGGCAACGCCCAGCCAAAGGTCAGGTTCGCCGAGGAACGCGACGGCACTCAGGCGCTGGTGTGCATCGTCGACGCTGCGGGCGATGGCCTCACCACTCGCGCCATGACCGACATTTCCGATGCCGACGTCCACCGCTTTGAAAAAGCCCGTCAAACGATAGGTGATGAACCGATACACGTAGTTCGTACCGAAGATCAGTTCCTCGGCGATCACGATGAGCAACGGCGGCAAAGTTGCGGACACCCAACCCGAGCGCTTCGCATAGACCGAGACCAGCATCAGGTACGCCGCAATCGGTGCATACCACAAAATCGCCACGAAAATATTTTGCAGCAACATCCACTGCACGCCGAGCCAAGTCGAACCATGCCATTGACCGAGTGGTGCGAGCGGAGTGCCGGCAACCTTGAAGCTTACGAGCACGAACGTGAGCAAGCTCGCGCCGAGCGCGACGGCCCATACCAAGAGCGGCGTCGCAACCATCGCCACGAAGAATTTCGCGAGCACGGTATCGCGATCGGAAACCGGCAGCGAACGCCAAAATAATATGCTGCGATCTTTGCGCTCGGCATACAGGCAATCGACGAGATACCCGAAACAAACGAAGAGCGCAGCGACCAAAATCGGCAAGATCAAGGCTGCAGTCCAAATCGCGAAAATTTTTTGCTGCGCGGCGGCATCGGTGGCAAGTCTGCCGAAATAATCAGCCTGCGAGCCGTTCATCGATATTTGCACACCGCCTTGCAGGTGCGTGCCGAACAAGGTACCGAACACGATCAGCGCGGCGACCCCGAGGGGGGCCCACAGTAGGCTGCGGTGTTCCCAATATTCGCGGCGAACCAGCGTCGTGAGTTCGTGCATGGTCATCGGCGCGCTCCTTGCATCTTGGCTACGAAAAGATCGGCGATCGACGGGATACGCGTCTCGCCGAAACTCGCGAGTTCGTCGGCACGACGGTTTTCGAACGTCATGGCGATGCGACCGAAAACCTCCCGCTCGTCGATCGGCCCGAGCGCACGGGCGGCGCTGGCGTGCGTGGCGTTGGTCACGACTTGCACGAATCGCTCCGGCAAGGTTTCGACAGCGGCATCGAGCACGATGCGACCGCGGTCGATGAACAGGACGTCGGTTAGCAGATGTTCGATTTCTTCGACTTGGTGCGTGGTGACGAGAATCGTGCGTTCCCGGTTGAAGTAGTCGTTGAGTAGTGTGTCGTAGAACGTTCGGCGATAAAGCAGATCGAGTCCGAGCGTCGGCTCGTCGAGTATCAAAAGTTTTGCATCGATCGCCATGATCAATGCGAGATGCAGTTGCGTCGTCATGCCCTTCGACAATTCGCCGATGCGAGCGCGCATGCCGACGTCGGTACGCGCGAGTACGGCTTCGGCACGGCTGCGATCGAAGCGCGGGTGCACACCGTCGACGTAGTCGAGTGCTTGCGCGACTCGCAACCACTTCGGCAGCACGGCGACGTCGGCGATGAAGCAGATTTCTTGCATCAAGCGATCGCGCTGCGTGCGTGGATCATGGCCGAGCACGCGGAGTTCACCCTCGAAGGCCGTCAAGCCGAGGATGGCCTTGAGTGCGGTGGTTTTACCGGCGCCGTTCGGACCCATCAGACCGACGATGCGCCCGGCACCGATCGTGAATCCGACGTCGTCCAGCACCGGTTTGCCGGGTTGGTAACTTTTGCGCAAGTGGCGCGCTTCGATGATGTGGTTAGTCATGTTTTTTGATGTCTAAAAGTTCGTGGATATCGAGCCCGAGCCGTTGGATGGTGGCGTGCGTCTTCGGCCATTCCTGTTCGAGAAACCGCCGGCGCTCGTCGGTCATCAGTGCAGCGCGCGCACCGACACTCACGTACATGCCGAGTCCGCGGCGTTTCTCGACCAATTTCTCTTCGACGAGCGCTTGATAGCCCTTCAACACCGTCAACGGGTTGAGGCGGAACTCGGCGGCGACGTTCCGCACCGACGGTAAGGGGTCACCCTCCTGCAGAGTGCCCTCGAGAATCATGGCGACGACTCGATCGCGCAGTTGGCGATAGATCGGTGTGCCTTCGAGCCACTTCGGATCCACGGCGAGTCCGGCGCGTCAGGTGCCGGGCAACCAGCGCATCACGTGACCGCCCTGCTGCAGGGCCCAGAGAAACAGCGCGTTGGCACTCAGCGATACAACGGCCGCGAACCAGGCTCGGGCGGCGGGCATCGGGCAGACATCGAGGTCGTTCAAGATCATGGCAGCTTCCTTCGATCGTGGTGGCCACCCCCGGTGGCCTATCGTCTTGGTGTTATATATCACTACAACACTTGGCGACTGTCAACCCTCCCGGCACCCCGAGAGTGGGTGGATTAAAATTACCGCTTTCCCCTCGGAGATTCCTCGGATGAAGAAGCCCTTGAACGTCGCGATCACCGGCGCTGCCGGCCAGATCGGCTATGCCCTCGCCTTCCGTGTCGCCTCTGGCGCGATGCTGGGCCCCGACCAGCCGGTCAACCTGCATTTGCTTGAGATCACGCCGGCGTTGCCGACCTTGCAGGGCGTGGTGATGGAACTCAACGATTGCGCGTTCCCGACGCTCAATAAAGTCGTTGCGACCGACGATGCAAAAGTCGCGTTCAAGGATTGCCACGCCGCACTGCTCGTCGGTGCGAGACCGCGCGGTCCGGGCATGGAACGCAAAGATTTGCTACTCGCAAACGCGCAGATTTTTTCGGCGCAAGGCAAGGCGCTGGATGCCGTCGCGGCACGCGACGTACGCGTGCTGGTGGTCGGTAACCCGGCCAACACCAATGCGCTGATCGCGATGAAGAACGCGCCGTCGCTCAAACCGCAATCGTTCACGGCCATGACGCGACTCGATCACAACCGTGCGCTATCGCAGTTGGCCGAAAAGACCGGTACCCACGTCAACGACATCCAAAAGATGATCATTTGGGGCAACCATTCGGCGACACAGTATCCAGACATCAACCACTGTCTGGTGCAGGGCAAGCCGGCGCGTTCCTTGGTCGATGCCGTATGGATCGAAAAAGAATTCATCCCGGTCGTCCAGCAGCGCGGCGCGGCCATCATCAAAGCTCGCGGTGCGTCGTCGGCGGCGTCGGCGGGTTCGGCGGCCATTGATCACGTACGCGATTGGTTCCGTGGCTCGGCGAACGGTGATTGGGTGTCGATGGGCATTCCGTCGGACGGCAGCTACGGCATTCCGGAAGGCGTGATCTATTCCTACCCGGTCGTATGCCGCAACGGACATTACGAAATCGTGCAAGGTCTCGCGATCGACGAGTTCAGCCG
>RGUL01000118.1 GCA_010027845.1 Gammaproteobacteria bacterium | reverse complement strand
GTGCGCGCTCGAGCTCCGGCAACGCGAGCGGCGGCAATTCTTCGCAGCCGAGCTCGAACAGAAAGTCGCGCGCGCTCATGCGGCACCTTTTTTAGGCGCCGCGCTCGCCATCGGGAAACCGAGCGCTTCGCGCGAGTCGTAATAGGCTTGTGCGACACCGCGGGCGAGCGCGCGCACGCGCAGGATGAAGCGTTGTCGCTCGGTGACCGAGATCGCCCGGCGTGCATCCAACAAGTTGAAGGTATGCGAGGCCTTCAAAACTTGCTCGTACGCCGGTAGAGCCAGTTTCGCCTCCAACAATTTTTGACAAGCCGCTTCGTGCTCGTCGAAGTTCCGGAATAGTGCGGCAGTGTCGGCATGTTCGAAGTTGTAGGCCGATTGCTCGACTTCGTTTTGATGGTAGACGTCGCGATAGGTGACTTTGCCGAGCGGGCCATCGGTCCAGACGATGTCGAACACGCTGTCGACCCCTTGCAGATACATCGCGAGTCGCTCGAGCCCGTAGGTGATCTCGCCGGTCACGGGACGACAATCGAGTCCGCCCACCTGCTGGAAGTAGGTGAACTGCGTCACCTCCATGCCGTTCAACCACACTTCCCAGCCAAGACCCCACGCGCCGAGTGTCGGCGATTCCCAGTTGTCCTCGACGAAGCGGATGTCGTGAGTCAAAGGATCGAAGCCGAGCATCTTCAAAGATCCGACGTAACGATCGAGGATGTCGAGCGGCGACGGCTTGATCACCACCTGAAATTGGTAATAGCGTTGCAGTCGAAACGGGTTATCGCCGTAACGACCGTCCGTGGGCCGACGCGAGGGTTGCACGTACGCCGCGCTCCACGGTTCTGGCCCGATCGAACGCAAGAACGTCGCCGTGTGGAAGGTGCCGGCGCCCATCTCCATGTCGTACGGCTGCAAAATCACGCAGCCCTGGTCGGACCAGTATTTTTGCAAAGCGAAGATCAATTCTTGAAACGTGCGCGGCATGACTTTCGTCGGCATCCGTTGCGGCAAATCGCGGCCGCACAGTATAGCGGTTGACGCCGTGGCCCACGTAGAGTCGCAGTGATGGATCGCATGCTGGCGCCGTTGCTCGATTCGCATCCGGGGCTCACTGGTATACGCCCCTTGCTCGGCGGTGAAGATGCGTTCGCTGCGCGACTCGCGCTCGTCGAGGCCGCCGAGCGCCGCATCGATGCGCAGTACTACATCTTCCGCGACGATTTGACCGGACGCGTGTTGCTCGATGCGTTGTCGCGGGCTGCGGCGCGTGGCGTACACGTACGTTTGCTACTCGATGATCACAACACGCCCGGCATGGATCGGCTGCTCGCCGAACTCGATGCGCATCCGGATATCGAAGTGCGCTTGTTCAATCCGTTCTCGCGTCGCTTCGCGAGAATTTTCGGCTTGCTCACGGACTTCACGCGACTCAACCGTCGCATGCACAACAAATCTTTGACGGCGGATGGGGTCGTGACCGTGATCGGCGGGCGTAACGTCGGTGACGAATATTTCGCTGCGACGCGCGAACTCGGCTTCATCGATCTCGACGTGCTGGCGATCGGACCGGCGGCACACGAGGTCGCTGCGGCCTTCGAGATTTATTGGGCCAGCGCTGCGAGCGTGCCGGCGCGCCGAGTACTGATTTCACAGCGTCGCGCGCGTCGCGCAGCACCGTTCGTCGCCGAACTCGCCGCCGTCCGGCGCCGCGAGGCTGCAGGCTATCTCGACACCTTACGGCGCAATCCTTTGTCGCATTTCGTAGCGGCACAGCACTTCGAGTGGGCGGAAGCGAAACTCGTCGTCGATCCGCCGGCGAAAATTTGGGGTCGCGCGGCGCGCCACGAATACGTGCTCGATAAACTGCAGACCGCGTTCGACGGTGAAGTGCGTCGCGAATTGGTGATCGTCTCGCCGTATTTCGTGCCGGGCTCGGCCGGTACGAAAGTTTTGACTGCTTTGGTGGCGCGCGGCGTACGCGTTCGCGTGCTCACCAACGCCCTAGAGTCGACCGACGTTCTCGCCGTGCACGCCGGCTATGCGCGTCATCGCCGTGCGCTGCTCGCCGGCGGTGTGGAATTGTTCGAGCTGCGCCGTGCGGCACTCGGCACGGTGATTCCGCACACGGCGCATCAACTCGGCTCGCACGCGAGTTTGCACGCGAAAGTATTCGCAGTGGATGGCGAGCGGCTGTGCATCGGCTCGTTTAATTTCGATTGGCGGTCTGCGTTCTTCAACACCGAACTCGGCTTGGTGCTGCGCTCGCCCTTGGCCGCGACCTTGGCCGCCGTGTTCGACGAGGTCGTGCCGCGGGCGGCGTACTCGGTGACCCTCGCGGGCGACGGACGTCTCAATTGGCAGGTGAGTGGGCACTCGCAGGTGCATGGGCGCGAACCTGGCAGCACCTTCGCCGAGCGTTGCCTGATCGGCTTACTACGCCTGCTTCCCGTCGAGCCAATGCTTTAAACTAGTGCAATATTTTTAAATATGCACGATATCAGTGCATAACGGCGCGGATAGGCCGTCGAAAATACGGGCATTCCCGCGAATATCGAAGAATTCATGCACTGGCACAGCGCATGCATCATACTTGCGCACGTTTCCAACCCAACCGGACTTCAGACGGAGCGAACATGAGCGCCAGTGACGTCATCAAGCTGATCAAAGACAAAGAAATTAAATGGGCAGACCTGCGGTTCACCGACACGCGCGGTAAGGAGCAGCACGTCAGCATCCCCGCGTCGGTGGTCGACGAAGGCCTGTTTCGCGACGGCAAGATGTTCGACGGCTCGTCGATCGCCGGTTGGAAGGGCATCAACGAATCCGACATGATTTTGATGCCCGACGCTGCGACGGCCGTGATCGATCCGTTTTTCTCCGAGCCGACGGTCAACATTCGCTGCGACATCATCGAGCCCGCCACCATGCAGGGCTACGAGCGCGACCCACGTTCGCTCGGCAAGCGCGCGGAAGCTTATTTGAAAAGCACCGGCATCGCCGACGGCGCAATGTTCGGACCGGAGAACGAATTCTTCATCTTCGACAGTGTGCGCTGGAACTCGAAGATCAACGGCTCCACGTACGAAATCGATTCGGTGCAGGGCGCATGGAACAGCAACACCGCCTATGAGGGCGGCAACATGGGCCACCGCCCCGGCCTCAAAGGCGGCTATTTCCCCGTGCCCCCGGTCGATGCCTTCCAAGACATTCGCAGCGCGATGTGCGGCGCGCTCGAAGAAATGGGTCTAGTCGTCGAAGTGCATCACCACGAAGTCGCCACCGGCGGCCAGTGCGAAATCGGCGTCGGCGCAGGTGGCCTCGTCAAAAAGGCCGACCAAGTGCAAATTTTGAAGTACGTCGTGCAGAACGTCGCACACGGCTTCGGCAAGACCGCGACCTTCATGCCGAAACCACTGGTCGGCGACAACGGCTCGGGCATGCACGTGCACCAATCGCTGCAGAAGGACGGTAAGGCGCTGTTCGCCGGCGACAAATACGGCGGTTTGTCCGAACTCGCGCTGTACTACATCGGCGGCATCATCAAGCACGCCAAAGCGCTCAACGCGCTCACCAACGCGGGTACCAACAGCTACAAGCGTTTGGTGCCGGGCTTCGAAGCGCCGGTGATGCTCGCGTACTCCGCACGTAATCGCTCTGCCTCGATTCGCATTCCCTGGGTGTCGAACCCGAAGGCGCGTCGCATCGAAGTGCGTTTCCCCGACTCGTCGGCGAACCCGTACTTCGCGTTCGCAGCGATGATGATGGCCGGTCTCGACGGCATTCAAAACAAAATCCATCCGGGCGATCCGGCCGACAAAGATTTGTATGATCTCGAGCCCGAGGAGGCGAAGCACATCCCGACGGTGTGTCACTCGCTCGATATGGCGCTCGAACACCTCGACAAGGACCGCGAGTTCCTCACCCGCGGCGGTGTGTTCACCAACGATCTGCTCGACGCCTACATCGGTCTCAAGATGCAGGAAGTCACGC
>RGUL01000117.1 GCA_010027845.1 Gammaproteobacteria bacterium | reverse complement strand
GTGCCCGCCGTGAGCGAGAACGCGGGCACCGAATTCGCAAGATCGGTGACGGTGAACACCTTGTCCTCGGCCAGCGAATCGCCGGAGTAAGCGCTGATCGCGACCGGCGTCGTTTGTAGCGCTGTCTCGCGGCGCTGCGCGGTGACGATCACTTCCTCCAGACCTTGCCCGTAGGAAACGGCTGGTGCGGTTGAGAGTAGCGTGGCCACGGCAGCGCCAATAACGGCCGCCGTCCGCGTACCCGAATATCGGTGTCGTAACTTCATGAGCAAATCCCCCGGTTGGCGAAATTTCGGCTTTCTCGTTTGCAAGCTCCCCTTTAGCAGTGGCGTTACTTGCATAACAGTACCGTTATGATCCGAGGCTACTGCAGTCGCGGGACCCCCCGCAAGCCCCGGGACGCCGATCCCGCGGTCTTGTCGGGTCGGTCGAGTCTTGTCAGTCTTGTTTGAACAACTGGAGTCATCCCGATGCCCGATCTCGATCCACGCTTGGCACGTCTGTTCGATAAGGATCAGATTCGCGACGTGCTCGCGACGTACGCCCGCGGCGTCGACCGCGGTGACGGTCCGATGCTGAAATCTTGCTATCACCCGGATGCAATCGAGGAGCACGGCGGTCGATACACCGGTAACGCCTATGAATACGTCGACGGGGCGATACCCCGCATTCGACAAATGGACGCCATGCAGCACGTGCTCGGCACGAGTTATTTCGATTTCGTGACCGACGAACTCGCGTATGTTGAAACCTATATCGTCACGCTCGCGCGGGTGAAGGTCGCAGACAAAGTGCTGGACACGTTCACCGGCGGACGCCTGATCGATCGTTTCGAGCGCCGCGCGGGTCTTTGGAAAATTGCGCATAGACGCACGATATTTGATTGGAACCGCGATACACCGATGCGACAAGGTTGGGTGGGCGGCATGTTCGTTCCCGGCACGCCCGGAATGCGGCTCGGCGTCAAAGGTGAGTCAGATCCGTCTTACGAACGTTTTTGAAGATGGGCTCCGACTTCAAAGAAACGTTCTTCCCTTCGGCGCGAATGCGCGAAGAGCGACGTGCCGACGGCACAATTTTTGCGACACCCGAACTGCCGCTGATCGATCATCTTTGCAACATCCCGATGGAGCTTGCGGCGCGCGCAGCAGAGCACCCTGAAAAAACCTATCTCGCCGAACGTCTAGGCGGTCCCGCTGCGCCGTGGGTGCACTGCAGCTATGCGGAGATGAATGCCATCTCACGTGCGATCGCGGCCTGGATTCTCGCACAAAGAATTTCACGTGATCGCTCGGTGCTGATCTTGTCCGGAAATTCCGCCCTGCATGCCGCCGTCAAATATGGCGCGATGGCCGCGCGGCTGCCCGCGTGCCCGATCAGCGTGAACTATTCGTTGATGGGCGGCGACTACGGAAGATTGAAGCATGTAATCGCATTGGTGCGGCCAGCGATCGTGTTTGCCGAGCATGCTCGTGACTTTAAAGTGGCGCTCGAGGCGGTCAGCTTCGGCGATGCGGTTTTGATGACGGATGATCCTGGAGGGCTGAGTAAAACGTCGTTTCGAAGATGCGTGGCGACGGCCGAAGTTGTCGCGACGGCGGTTGGCGAGAGCGTGGACGAATCGATACGCGTAATTGAGCCCGACGAGACTTCGCTATACATGCTCACCTCGGGCAGCACGAGCCTGCCGAAAGCCGTTATTCAAACTCAAAGAATGCTGACGTCGAATCTCGCGCAAGGGCGACAGGTATTGGGCGCTACGGCTGGCTGGAGCGACCGAATGCTAGATTGGTTGCCGTGGAGTCACGTATCCGGCGCTTATACGAAAATGGGAACACTGACGAGTGGTGGCAGCTTGTTCATCGACGGCGGCCGACCGATACCCGGCCGATTCGACGAAACGCTCGCAAACATCAAAGAATTAACACCGAAATTTTTCGTCAACGTTCCTTCTGGCTACGCGATGTTGGTGGATGCGCTCGAGCGCGATGCAGAACTTCGAACAAGATTTTTCGGAAATCTGAGGCTTGCGCTGTACGGCGGTGCCGGCTTGCCTCAACCACTCTATGATCGATTCCAAAGACTGGCGGTCGAAACGGTCGGTAAGCGAATTTTTTTTACCACCGGATATGGAGCGACTGAAACCGCTTCGGGTTGTATGGCGATCTACTTCCCGACCGAAGAGGTCGGAATCGGCTTGCCGATGCCCGGGTTGACCATGAAGCTGGTGCCAAACGCCGATCGCTACGAGGTACGTCTAAAAGGCCCGATGATCACGCCCGGCTATTTGAACGCCGACGATGAATGCGAGCGGATGTTCGACGAGGAAGGTTTTTATCGCACCGGTGATGCTGCGGTGTTCAACGATCCGCAAAATCTCGGAAAGGGATTGAAGTTTGCCGGTCGCCTCTCGGAAGAGTTCAAGCTCGCCAACGGCACTTGGGTGACAGCCGGACGATTGCGTGATTTGCTACTCGGCGCACTGAGTCCTTTGATTCGCGACCTGCTCATCTGCGGCGAAAACCGCGAATGGCTATCGATACTCGTGTGGCCGACTCAACCGGCTAACGATGATCTACGGCGCACGATCGGCGAGCGTCTCGCTGCGTTCAACGTGGGGCGGGGTGCGAGCGAGCGAATTCGACGCGTCGGTTTTCTAGTCGAGCCGCCGAGCGTGGATGCGCACGAGGTGTCCGATAAAGGCAGTATCAACCAGCGAGTCGCGATACGACGACGGACAGCCGCAGTCGCCGGTCTGTATGCTGAGCCGTGCGCCGACGAAATCTTGACTATCGGCACCGACCATCGAGGATAAAAAATGGACGTTGAACAGTGCGTAGCGCTGGTGACCGGCGGGAATCGAGGGATCGGCGAGGCCTTCGTCAAAGTTCTACTCGAAGAGCGACACGCAGCAAAAGTTTATGTGGGCTCCAGAGACGAAGCCGCCGCTGCGAGTCTGGTGGCCGCCTTCCCCGGGCGTTGTGTGGCAATCGCGTTGGATGTGACCAACGACATCCAAGTGCGCGCGGCTGCCGAGCGATGCAGTGATGTGAATTTGTTGGTCAATAACGCCGGCTTGTTCACGAATCAGCTGCTGATCGGTGCTGCTGATATGGGCTGCGCGCGCGCCGAAATGGACGTCAATTATTTTGGTCCGCTGGCTATGACGCGGGCGTTCGCGCCAATACTCGCGCGCAATGGCGGTGGCGGGATCATCAACGTTCTCTCCGCCGCCGCCATCGTCGCACTGCCGAACATGGGCGGATATTCGCCGTCGAAAGCCGCTGCGCGCATGCTCTCCACGTCTTCACGCGCCGAGTTGAAGGGGCAGGGCACCGGCGTCACCGCATTGATCGTCGGCTCCGTCGACACTCGGATGGCAGAGCACGTTCAAGGTGCGAAAGAAGACCCACGCTACATCGCGCGCGTAGGACTGCACGCGATCGAACGCGGGGTCGACGAGCTCGACACCGATCGCATGGCTATCGAAGTTCGCGCGGCGCTCAACCTCGACCCGAAGGGTTTAGAAAAACGCCTTGCGAAGTTATTGCACGCAACCATCCTCAGTACCGGTCGGTGACCGGCGAGCTCTCAAAACAAAGCGGTGCGCTTCACTAAATCTGCGATATGGTCTGGCGGTGCTTCGCCTGCCTTGAGGCGATCGAACAAGCCGCGATCGAAGTAGTCGCGCCACTCGGTGATCTTGCCGTCCTTGAAGCGCAGGACTCCGGCGTAGGGGAGCGCTACGCTCCGACCGTCCGGGCCGGTGAATTCGTCGGCGCCCTCGGCAAACGCTAAATCGCCACTTTCCGCGTAGTGGAAGATGCGCCACTTGACGTTGCTCATCTGCGCCGACAACGCCTGCAGGAATTTCTCCATCGCGGCTTTGCCGTTGATCGGCGGACTGCCGACGTGCGAATACCAATGAATGTCGTCCGCGCACAAGTTGAGCACGCCGGACAAATCTTTAACTCGCCACGCAAGGATCAAAGACTTGACCATGTCAAAATGCTTGTCCGCCGGCTTGGCGTCCGCGATGCCACTGACGCTAGCGACAGCCGGCGCCGCCAGCAGCGGCGCGGCCTTGACGAAGTTACGTCGATTCATGAGTTCCCCCGTTGGATTTTACGAACGTGTTGTAAAAATATAACTCGAATCATTCGATGCGTATTTAGTTTTTTTGCGTTTTAGTTTTCCGCTCGCCATACGACCTTGCCGTGCGCGATCGTTTGCAGCACTCGCAGGTCACGCAGTTTTTCCGGATCGATCGCCAGTGGGTCGGTCGATAG
>RGUL01000116.1 GCA_010027845.1 Gammaproteobacteria bacterium | reverse complement strand
CACTTCCTGCAGGCCTTCGGCCGCTTGGGTACCGGTGGATTGCGCGAGAGCCGCTTGGCTGCCGGCGAACACCAGCAGCGGACTGACGAGCATCGTTGCGAGCTTGACGCCTTTGCGTCGTGAGCCGGACACGATCAGTGACATGGGGATACTCCGAGTGGGGGAAAAGGAGGGCAAATCGCTGGGCGATATTGAACACGAAAAGGGTGGCTATTCTATGACAACGAACCTTGATTCGTGACGCGCCGAGCGTCGCTTTTTCGCAACAAACGCCCTTAGGCGTGGCCGGAATCCAGGGCCGCGAAAAAATGCCGTCGGCACAGGGGCACGTAGCGGTCGTTACCGCCTATTTCGACTTGGGCGCCGGCGGATTCCACCCGCCCCGCCGGGTTGACGCGTACCACCATCGTCGCTTTGCGTCCGCAGTGGCAGACGGTCTTGAGCTCGACTAGGTTGTCGGCCCAGGCGAGCAGTTGTGCGCTGCCTTCGAACAGGCGACCGAGAAAGTCGGTGCGCAGTCCGTAGCACAGCACCGGCACGTCGAGTTCGTCGACCACGCGCGCGAGTTGCCGCACGTGTGGCGTCGTCAAAAATTGCGCCTCGTCGATCAACACGCAGGCGAGCGGTTCGCGAGCATGCTCCGCAGCGATCTCGGCGTGTAAGTCGCGGTCGGGTTCGAAGTGGCGCGCGTCGGCGCTGATGCCAATGCGCGATGCCACTCGACCGCCCGCCCGATCATCAAGTTTCGCGGTATAGACGAGGGTGCGCATCCCTCGCTCGCCGTAGTTGTGCGAGGCCTGCAGCAACGCGGTCGATTTGCCCGCGTTCATCGTCGAGTAATAAAAATATAGTTTCGCCATGCGCCAAAAACGAAAACTCAGATCAGTTTGATTTCCCGCAGCCGCTCCTGCAGGTAATCCTCGGCCATGATCGGTGGCGGCGGCAACGGCTGGCCCGCGCCGCGACACGACGGCAGCGCGTCGATCACGAAGTCGGGATTAAAGTGCAGGAAAAACGGCATCGAGAAGCGCGCGTGTCCGGCACGCTCGCGCACGGGGTTGATCACGCGGTGCGTCGTCGAGCGCAGCACACCGTTGGTGAGGCGTTGCAGCATGTCACCGACGTTCACCACCATCGAGCCAGGCGGCGGATTGACCCCTAGCCATCGGCCTTGCTTGGTGAGCACCTGCAAGCCCGGCTCTTCGGCGCCGAGCAACAAGGTGATGACGTTGATGTCTTCGTGCGCACCGGAGCGCACGCTCTCGGTCGGCTGTGGCGGCATCGGCGGATAGTTGATCACCCGCAGCACGCTATTGCCGAGCTGAACTTTGTCTTCGAAAAATTCCGCGTCGAGTCCGAGCGAGCGCGCGATCGCGCGCAGCATGCGCCGACCGGTGTGATCGAAGGCCTCGAACATCTCGAGGCTGAGCTCCCGAAATCCCGGCAGCGCGTCGATCCAGACGTTGGCGCGCATGTAACGTTCGAGCGCGTGGCCCGGGGGCAACTCTCGGCCGACGTGCCAGAATTCTTTGAGATCATGATGCGCCGAGCCCTTGGCGGTTTCGATGCCGAACGGCGTGTAGCCGCGCGCGCCGCCGCCGCCCGGGATCTGAAAGCGCTTCTTTTCCGTCTCGGGCCAGGCGAAAAAAGTTTTATAGAGCGCGAGGAAGCGGTCGATGAGTGTTTGCGGGATGCCGTGGTCGGTGATGATCACGAAACCGTAGCGCTCGTACGCCGCGCCGATGCCGCGCACGAACGCATCACTATCCGCATCGGTAAACGACAGGGTCGGAACTTCTTCGGTCACCGCGGCATTGTGCCTTGGTCGCGGCCCCACGGTCGAGCCGGTAGGATGGGGGACCCACGGAGTGATCATGTCGACTTACGGCCTCGAGATACTGCTCGCTTATCTGCTCGGATCAATCAACGGTAGTCTCGTGCTCGGCCGCTTACGCGGGGTCGACATCCGCACGCAAGGCAGCGGTAATGCGGGTGGCACGAACGCGTTACGCACGCAGGGTCGATGGTTTGCGCTCGGCGTGATCGTCATCGACGTCGCGAAAGCTTGGCTCGCCGTGCGCTTCGTGCCCGGTGTGGCGAGTGGCTCGCCGTCCGAGTGGCTCGCGCTCGCCTGTGGTTTCGCTGCGATCGTCGGCCACGTCTATCCGATATTCCACGACTTTCGTGGCGGCAAAGGTGTCGCGACCTTGCTCGGCACTTTACTCGCGGTGTCGCCGATTTTGTTGTTTGCCGTGCTCGCGGTGTGGTTTTTGATGATGTTCGCGTTCGGCTACGTCGGTCTCGGCTCGATCGTCGCGACGGCGAGCTTGCCCGCGCTGATTTTTTTGGGTGCCGATCTCGGCTATATCGGCGAGTCGGCGCGTTGGCCTTGGAGCGTGTTCGCGCTGGCTTGTGCGCTGTTCGTCGCTTGGACGCACCGCAGCAATCTCGCGCGCATGCGCGCGGGCACCGAGCCGCGTGCGCGACGCCTTTGGCTGTGGGGTCGCTGGCGCGGTTTGAGCGGGGGCGCGCCGTGAGCGGTGGGTGTACATGAGTCGTCACGGTGCCGACGAGCCCTTGGTGCGACGCGTGTTCACCGCGCTCGCCGACGGCGCGGATCATTCGGGCGAGCATCTCGCTGCGCTCGCGGGCGTTAGTCGTAGCGCCGTTTGGAAAGCGATCGAGCAGTTACGCGAACTCGGTCTCGACGTCGAGGCGGCGACCAATCGTGGTTATCGACTCAAGTCCGCTTGCGAAGCACTCGATGCTGCGCGCATCGCTGCGCTCGCGTCCGACTGTGAAGTGCATGTCGAATGGTCGCTGGCCTCGACCAATGCGACGCTGCTCGCCGAGCCCGCACCGCCGCCCGGTGCCTGCATTGCGCTGCTCACCGAAAATCAAACCGGCGGACGCGGCCGTCGCGGTCGCCGATGGTGCGCGAGTCTCGGTGGTAGTCTCGCGTTGTCGATCGCCACCACCTATGAAATCCTGCCGCGCGATCTGCCGGCTTTGACGCTAGCGATGGGGTGTTGCGTGCTGCGGGCGCTGCGCGAGCGTGGCGCCGAGAGCGTACGGCTCAAATGGCCGAACGATCTTTGGGTCGAAGATCGCAAGCTCGGTGGCATGTTGATCGAGTTGCGTGCCGAAGCAGGTGGTCCCGGACATGTCGTGTTCGGCGTCGGCTTGAATTTATCTTTGAGCGCGGCCGACCGTGCCGAGATCGCAGGACTCGGGACCGAAGCGGCGGACCTCGCATCGCTAGGCGTCGACGTCGCGGCGCGCAACGCGCTCGCTGCTGCGGTGATCGCGCATTGTTGCGCAGGATTACGGTGCTTCGGGCGCGAAGGATTTACGCCCTTCGCCGCCGAGTGGCGAGCGGCCGATGCGCTGCGCGATCGGCGAGTGTCGGTGAGCGATGGTGCGACCGAGCAGCGCGGCGTGGCGCGCGGCATCGATGCCGAAGGCGCGTTGCAACTTGAGTGCGACGACGGCCGCATCGTGCGCATCGTCGCAGGCGAGGTGTCGGTGCGTGCGCGGGGTGACGCTTGAACGCGGCAGTCGAGATCGCGCGACGACCGCTCGTGCTCGCATTGCTCTTAGCGAACGCCGCCTATTTTCTTTGGACGACGGCCGCGTCACCGCCTGACGGCGTCGTGCCGTGGCGCCGGCCGGGTGCGATCGATGCACGTCCCGCGCCACCGACACCGGGCGTCGAGTCGATCGTGCTCGCGGGTGAGGCCGGCCAAGAGCGTCGAGAGGTTTTGCAAAGAAATAGCGATGAGTCGGCCGTCGAGGAGGCGCGACGGGCGTGCTTTGCGATCGGGCCGTTCAATTCTTTGGCGGCGAGCGCGGCCGCCGCGGCGTTCCTGCGTGCTCGTCAATATTCGCCCGAACTTCGCTATGCCGCCGACGCCGTGCCCGAGCAAACCGCCGTCGTCATCGACGATTTGCCGACGCGCGCCGATCAGCAGCGCGTCATTCGCCGGTTGGTCGACGCCGGCTTGCGCGACGTGGCAGCGCTAGAGCCGCGCAAGCCCGACGCCGCCGGCTTGACTGCCGTCTATCCGATTTCTTTGGGTGTCTTTAAGGCGGCAGCTGGCGCCGAGTCGCGCGCCGATGCTGCGCGCAAGCTCGGCCTCGCGCCGACGCTCGTGCCGCGTCAAGCCGTCGATGCCGAACATTGGCTGCGCGTGCGTGCCGGCGCGAACCTTTCCGCAACGGACGTGCGCCGCATCGCCGGTGGCCGCGGCTGGCGCATCACCGACTGCGAGACCGAATAGCGCCCATCGGCTAGAATCGGCGCGCGGAGCGCCGGGTTAGCACAGTGGTAGTGCAGCGGTTTTGTAAACCGTTGGTCGGGAGTTCGAATCTCTC
>RGUL01000115.1 GCA_010027845.1 Gammaproteobacteria bacterium | reverse complement strand
CTGCTCGAAGAACGCGACGGCGTGAAGGAACTTCTCGGCTGACACATCGGTCGTTCTTGCAGACCGCGAGGGGGGCCGTGGGGCCCCCTTCTTTTTTTCGCCATCCGTATTAGGCTCTTCATCATGCTTTACTCCCTATTCGTGCTGTTAGCGTTCGTCGCCGCCGTGCTGTACCTCACGTACAAGCGTCTAAATCTCGCAGTCGCGACCGTGACATTTTTCGTGCTCCTAGTCGCCTACACCTCGGTCGGCGAACCGGTCGGTTTATGGAAAGGATTTCTTTGGCTCGCGCTCGCGATCATGGCGTTGCTGAACGTGTCGCCGCTGCGCAAAGCGGTGATCACCCGGCCGTTCATGAAACTCTATCGACGGATGCTACCGGCGATGTCGTCGACCGAGCGCGAGGCACTCGAAGCCGGCACCGTGTGGTGGGACGGCGAATTGTTCACGGGCAATCCCGACTGGTCGAAATTGCTCGGCGCCAAAGCACCACAGCTGACCGCCGAGGAACGAGCCTTCCTCGACGGCCCCTGCGAAGAACTGTGCGGCATGATCGACGACTTCGACATCACCCATCGGCGCGGCGACATGCCGCCGCAGATCTGGGCGTTTTTGAAGTCGCGCGGCTTCTTCGCGATGATCATTCAAAAGAAATACGGCGGGCTCGAATTCTCCGCCTATGCACACTCCTGCGTACTCGCGAAGCTCTCGTCACGCAGCACTACGGTGTCTTCGACGGTTGCGGTGCCGAACTCGCTCGGCCCCGCGGAACTTTTGCAGCACTACGGCACTGAAGAGCAAAAGCAACACTATCTGCCGCGACTCGCGCGTGGCGAAGAAATTCCGTGCTTCGCGCTCACGGGGCCACGCGCCGGCTCGGATGCTGCGTCACTACCGGACACCGGTGTCGTTTGTCGTGGCGAATGGCAAGGTCGTGAAGTCGTCGGTATCAAGCTGAATTTTTCGAAGCGTTACATCACGCTCGCGCCGGTCGCCACCGTGATCGGCCTCGCGTTCCGTTTGTTCGATCCCGACAAACTCATGGGAGACAGCGCAGATCTCGGCATCACCTGCGCACTCGTGCCGCGCGACACGGCAGGCATTACCATCGGTCGGCGTCACTTCCCGTTGAACGTGCCGTTCCAGAACGGCCCGATTCAAGGCAAAGATGTGTTCGTACCACTCGACTTCATCATCGGCGGACCGAAGATGGCCGGCCAAGGCTGGCGCATGCTGGTCGAACAGCTGTCGGTCGGCCGCTGCATTTCTTTGCCCTCGAGCGGTACGGGTGGCGCGAAAGCCGGCGTGTTCGCCACGGGTGCTTATGCGCGTATCCGTCGGCAATTCAATATGCCCGTCGGTCGCTTCGAAGGAATCGAGAGCGTGATCGCGCGAATGGTCGGCCTCACCTACACCATGGATGCCGCCCGCTCGGTCACTGCCGGCGCGATCGACGGCGGCGAGAAACCCTCGGTGCCGTCGGCGATGCTCAAATATCACGTCACCGAGATGGCACGGCAGGTCGCCAACGACGCGATGGACGTGCATGGCGGTAAGGGCATCTGTCTCGGCCCGCGCAACTATCTCGGCCGCGGCTATCAAGTCGTACCGGTCGCCATCACGGTCGAAGGCGCCAACATTCTCACCCGCAGTTTGATCATTTTCGGTCAAGGCGCAATTCGCTGCCATCCGTTCGTTCTCAAAGAAATGGAGGCGGCGCGCGATCCGGATCGCCGGCGTGGCGTCGAGGCCTTCGATCGCGCCTTATTCGGTCACGTCGGCTTCACGCTCAGCAACGCGGTGCGCTCCTTCATCATGGCGCTGACCGATGCGCGCTTCACGGCCGTGCCGGAAACCGGCGCGGCGACCCGCTACTACCAACACATCGTGCGCTTCTCGGCGAGTTTTGCATTCGCGGTCGACGTGGCGATGCTGAGTCTCGGCGGCTATCTCAAGAAGAAAGAAAATCTATCGGCACGCCTTGGCGACGTGCTGTCCTGTCTATATCTGGCTTCGATGGTGCTCAAGCACTACGAAAACCAAGGTCGTAAGCCCGAAGATTTACCGATCGTCGAATGGGCGTGTCGCAATCTGCTCTACAAAGCACAGGAACAATTGCACGCATTCCTACGCAACTTCCCGGTGCGGCCACTCGCGGCGTTGATGCGTTTCTGCATTTTCCCGAGCGGCTTACATTACTCCGCGCCCGACGATCGACTAGGTCGTAAACTCGCCGAGCTCGTGTTGCAGCCTTCGGCCGTGCGTGATCGTTTGTGCGAGCCGGTATATCGCAAAGTCGAACCGCACAACTCGCTCGGTTTGTTGCAGCAAGTATTGGAGATGGCCGCGCGTGCCGAAGAACTCGAGAAGAAGATTCGAGTCGACGGCGTGAAGACGGGCCGCGTCCGCAGCCTCGCGTTGCCGCAGCAAATCGCCGAATCACGCGCGCTCGCCATCCTGAGTGACGAAGAGGCCGAATGGCTGCTTGAATACGATCGTAAGGTGATGCACATCGTCGACGTCGACGACTTCGCAGCCCACGAACTCGGGACGCACGCCACGGCGTGATCTTGCACGTCGACATGGACGCGTTCTACGCGTCGGTGGAACAACACGATCGACCGGAGCTCGCGGGGCTGCCGCTGATCGTCGGTGGAACGGGCGGGCGTGGTGTCGTCGCTGCGGCGAGTTACGAAGTACGCAAATTCGGCGTGCGTTCGGCGATGCCGATTCGTCGCGCACTCGAGTTGTGCCCGCAGGCTGTCTGCGTGCGGCCGCGGATGGCTCGATACGCCGAGGTGTCGGCGCAAATCTTTGCGATCTTTCACGAATACACACCGCTCGTACAGGGCTTGTCGCTGGACGAGGCTTATCTCGACGTCACTGCGAGTCGTACGCTAAAAGGCGATGCGGTCGACATCGCTCGCGACATCAAAAAGCGGATCCGCGCGCGCACCGGCCTCGGCGCATCGGTCGGCGTGGCGCCGAACAAGTTGGTCGCCAAAATCGCCTCCGATCTCGAGAAGCCGGACGGCCTCACTGTCGTCACCGCAGAGCGCATCCACGCAGTGCTCGATCCGCTACCCGTCAAACGTATTCCGGGTCTCGGTCGGAAAAAAGGTGACGCGGTCGTTGCCGCCGGGTTCATCACCATCGGCGCGTTGCGGCACGGTACGGAACGCAGCTTGCGGCCGGTGTTCGGCGACGATTGGCAGAGCTGGCAGCGCCGCGCCGCAGGCATCGACGATCGAGCGGTGATACCGGAGCACGACGACAAATCGATGAGCGCGGAACATACGTTCACCGACGATCTTGCGGACACCGGACTGCTAGCCGCCGAGATCGCGCGCCTCGGCGATAAGGTGGCTGCGCGGTTACGTGCCAAAGGACTCGATGCGGGTTGTGTGACGATCAAGATTCGACGTCACGATTTCCGCACCTTCACCCGCCAAATGAAACTCGTACCGGCGACGCGCGAGAGTCGCGTGCTGGTCGAGGGCGCACAACGCTTGTTGACGACTTGGCTGCGCACGAATCCGCGCACCAAATTGCGGTTGCTAGGCGTCGGCGCATCGGATCTCGTCGAAACCGTGCAAGAAGATCTATTCGCTGCCGCGAGCAGTGTCGCCAATCGAAAGTTGGATGCAACGGTCGATGCGATCAAGAAAAAATTCGGCGCTGACGCACTCGCGCGTGCGAACGTCATCGGTGCCGAGCGCGCCACCACGACGACCACGTCAGTCCGGCCACCACCCCGAGGAGATGTGCGGCGTAAATGACCGGCATTGCACCGCTACCAACGCCAGGCCAGGGCAGAGCCCCGAACCGTAGTTCGTAACCGAGTTTCGTGGCACCGAGGGCTGCGATCGGCCACGCATAGCGCTCACGACGCAGCAGATCGTCGAGGATGCCCGCCGCCATCGCAGCGTGCAGCACGCCCGACGCACCGACGTACCAACGATCGACCACGCGAATAACGACAGCCAACCGATCGACGAAAACCGGCGGCCGTAGAGCGTGAACACGAGTACGGCGCCGAGCAAGTTGAGTGCCGCATGCGCGAGCGAATAATGGACGAAGTGGCCGGTGACGAGACGCCAGTATTCCCCGGACAACAGCGCGTCGTTGCGCCACGCCAATGCGCTGCCGTCGATCACGATAGTACGTACGCGGCACGAAGGCGTGCCGTTTGCGGCAGCGTCAGCGCGGCCACGCCGGGAATGGGCAACGATAGTGATCGTACGCGGAATTCACCGACCTCGTCGTCGCGCACGTCGAAGTCGCGTGCACCGCCGACGAAGCCGGTACCGCGTGCTTTCAAAAGAGATTCCTTCCGCGTCCACAAGCGCACGAACAAAGCATCACGCGCTGCGATCGGCCACGCATAGCGCTCACGACGCAGCAGATCGTCGAGGATGCCCGCCGCCATCGCAGCGTGCAGCACGCCCGACGCACCGACGTACCAA
>RGUL01000114.1 GCA_010027845.1 Gammaproteobacteria bacterium | reverse complement strand
TGATTTCGAACACCGTCGGTCCCGTGTTGGGCACGACCGCAAGACCGCCACCGAGCGCGGGTTGCAAGCCTCGCACATAAGTCGTGCGCAAGAGATCGCTCGAGCCCGTGTACGCCGACATTGAAGCATCGGGCACGCTCAACACGTATTTACGCACTTCCGATGCGACGCTGCCGTCGGCGGTCGGCGCATCGACGAATACGCCGCGCGCCATCGATTCGGCTTGCTCGAGTAGGGCGCGCACGACTTCGCGACTCGGGATCAAAATTCCGGCGCGATAACTCGCACTCAGCGCCGTGTTGCTGCGTAGGCCCGTCACCAGCGCCGCGAGATCGGCATCGAACGTGCTCGCGCCGAAATCGAGACGCTTGCCGGTGAGCGCCGTGGCGAGTTCGGTGCTGAGCGTGATGCCGTTGGAAGGGTCGGCGTCGGCATCGAGCGCGACCAAAAATTGACCTTTACGCAGCGTGACGTCCGAGAGCACGCCGAGTTCGACGCCACCCGGCAATTCGCGCAACGCGATGTTGGCGGCGTTATTCGTTTGCCCGAGCGTGATGCCGCCGATCGAAAACGTCACCGTGCCGCAGGTGCTGTTACAACGATACGTCCAGCTACCATCGGCCGCCGTGACGCCCGTGCCCGTCGTGCCGTTCGCATCGAGCGTCGAATAGGTGAGCCCACGGATCGCGAACGCGACCAGCGTGCCGGTGCGCGTCGTCGCCGCGGTCGGCGCGGTTGGCGTCGTGGGTGAGCCCGCCGTCGGCGTCGAGCCGCCACCGCCGCCGCAGGAAACCAGCAGCGCGCAAGTGAGTATCGCGCCGCCCAGCAGCGCAACCGAATTTCTTGAGCGAGTCGGCGGCCGCATGCGCGTCTATCGCTTCGGTGTCTCGACGGCCGTGCAATTCAAATGTCGAACCAAAGTCGAATTCGCTTGCAGGTCGAACCAACTGCCGCGTAACAAGTCATCGTCGAGCACGAGCACCGCGGTGTTCGCGACCCAGCGACGTCGATCGGTGCGATTGATCGTGCCCCAAAAAGTTTCGTCACCCACCATGCCGCCCCAATACACCATGTTGCCGCGTAAGCGCATACGTCGCGGAGTCTCGGAAATGTTGGTGGCGAGCGTGTCGTTATTGATCGTCACCGAACGCGTCGCCGTGCACACGAGTTCGGGCACGATGCGCGATTTCGGATCGGGCGGCGGAATCGGACGCCCCGATTTAACGGTCTCTACAGGCGGTTTCTTTGCCGCCTCTTCCTTGCCACCGTGTTCCTCTTTTTTACCGCCGTGCTCTTCCTTCTTCGCCTCTTCTTTTTTGGCGCCGCCCTCGTTGGCCGATGCAGGGGCGCCGAGCGAGAACGCGAGGAGGGCGGCTAGCGTCAATCCCGCGCCGGTCGCGCCGATAGTCGACTTCATCTCAACCTCCGAAAGAACCTAGCCTTTCACTATATACTCTGTCGATTGCAGCGGTGACGCCGCTCAAGTAATTCAGTCATCAGCCGACGGGTAACACGATGCTCAGTCCGGTCGGAATCCCTCCCAATCTGCCGGTTCCGCCCGACACCGATTTGGTCGCGGCGACCGATCGCGCCGTGATGGTGCCGCCTGGCACCGCGGGCGCGAGCCAATGGCAGGTCGGTTCGTTCTTGTCGGCGACCGTTCGCTATCAAAACGACGAACTGTTCTTTCGCATCGGCGACCAATTTTTTTCCTCGCGGCCGATCCCGGGACTTTTGGAAAACTCTCGTATGAGTTTGCAAGTCGCCCGCGATCAAAGCGGCGCCCTGATGCTCGTGCCGATGTTGCCGCTCGCCGGCCGCGCGCTGCCGCGCATCGGCGGCACACCTTCGGCCCGCTCGAGTGCGCAAATATTGCTCGAGGCGAGCGGCGGGGCGCGCACGATGATGACGCCCGCGACCGCAACGCCGACGTTGCATCCGGCCGCGGTACAAAACTTGGCGCGCAGTCTCGTGCTGCCGCGCTCGCTGGCCGATTACGTCCTTCGCAGTCGCGAGGCGAGTGCTGCCGCGTTCGCTGCCGAGGCGGGCGACGAAGTGGCCACCATCTCGCGAGGTCTGGCCGGTTGGGTGCAGACCATCACCCTGGCGTTCGCGCAATCCGGTCTTTTTATGGAGGCGCGACTCAAAGATCGTAAACCCGTCTCGAATCTCGATCTCAAAAAACAATTGCTGGAGCAGATCGAGCGCAGCTCTGGGCCTGTGCAATCCGAGGAAGCTTGGGCGGCGCTCGATGATCTCGTCGCGCTGCAAAGTGCGGCCACCGCTGCGCAACAAGCCGGTGGTGCGTGCTACTCGTTCATGTTGCCGTCGCCCGATAGCTCGGGTGCGTGGTGGATCACGTTGCAACAAGATCCGCGTCAGGTACGCGAGGACGAATCCAACAAAGATAAACCGGAGGACGAACGACCGCCGCCGTGGCGTATCCGAATCACCGGCGTTTCTTTGCCGATGGGCGACATCGACATTCGTATCGAGCAAGTGGGTCGTTACGGCATCGGCGTGACGCTGTTGACCGAAGATCCCGCGCGTGCGGCGCGCTGGGAAGCCTCGCGCAGCGAACTCGAGCGCCGCTTGCAGGGTGCAGGACTCGAGCTCGCACGTTGGAACGTCATCGATGCGCGCGTCGAACCACCGGCTTCGCGGGGCGAACCGGGTCAATTGCGGACGATTCGGATATGAGCGCGCCGCAAGTCGATGCGGCCGTCGCACTCGAATACGGCGACAATCCCGTGCCGGTCGTGGTCGCCACCGGTCGTGCGGCCGTCGCCGAAGAAATCGTCGCCGAAGCGGCGCGTCAGGGTGTGCCGGTGATGCGCGACCCGCAACTCGCTGCACGACTCGCTAATTTGCCACTCGGCGCGGCGATTCCACGCGACGTGTACACCGCCGTCGCGGTGGTGTTGTCGTGGGTGTATTGGATGGAGGGGCGTGAGCCCTAAGCGAGCCGGCGCGCGGTTTAGGCGTGGGCGCTACGCAAAGTACCGGCGTAATCGCGCTGCCGACCGCCGCGATCGTAGACACTGATCTCATCGTCCGGCGTGCGCAACAAAGAAGTGATGCGACGCTGCGCGCCGACGATTCGACCGAATAATTGATGATTACGCGATTGCAGGCGCTTGCAGCGCTCGACCGATTCGCGCGCATCGCGTGAGCGATGCGGCATCACACGAGAAAATTCTGTGAAGTCGACCGTGCCGGCGAGTTGCTCAAGCCGTTCGATCTCGCGATCTTTTTCGCCGTGCAGTGCTTCGAGCTCGTCGACGCCTTTGCCGATCAAGCCGTTCTTGGCGCACAGCACCGAGTGCTCGCGCTCGAGGATGTGACAGATCTTTTTGCAAAGCGCCTCGAGCTGGGCGAGGCCGTCGTCGGTAGTGTCGGTCATCCCCGTCCTAAGTCGCCCAATTGTTGTTCGAGCTCCATCACCTTACGGGCGAGGCGCTCTTCATCAATCGGGAAGCGACCCTCCATGATTTCACGACGCAGACGTTCGACTTTCTTGGCGTCGAACGATTCTTTTCCGTCGGAGGCGAGACGCGAGGCTTGCAGCATCTGCTGCGCCGTCGTCGACACCTTCACCGGCAACGTCACCACCTCGTTCGCGGCAGCCGCACGCGCCGCAGCCTGCTGGTTGTTGTCCAGCGTGCGCTGCGTCGTCAAGGCGCGGGCCTTGTCGGCTTCCTCAGCCGTCTTCGTGACCTTGGTCTCGACGACGGAGGGGAGGGTGGTCGGTTGTATTTTGTCGATGGTCATGGCGGATTACCCACTACTACGTCGGCTCAGTCGGCTCGACCAGCCGAAACTTTAGGGTCGTTTTGCGACGTCGCAAGCGTCCCATATCCGCCTAGTCGTCCGCTACCCAGTAGAACTGAACCATCGACCTGAACTTGACCCCGCAGTTTTCGTCCACTCTGCGGATTCTCTAACTCAATCCAATCTCCGGCCTTGCCGTCCTGCTGCGCGACGAGCTGGGTCGAGACCCGCCCGCCGTCGAACACGCTGGAGGCGACCACGATTTTCTTGCGCTTCACGACGATCGCCGTGTGCGCATCCGCCCGGCCCAGGGTTTCGCCCGCCCGGACCGCGCGACTGAGCGCGCTGCCGATCAAGACGTCCGGATCGGATAGGTTCGATTGGGTCGGACGAGCCGACTCTTCGATGCTCACGACCTCGAGATCGTCGGCCGTCAGAATCTTGCCGAAGGGCAGGTCGCGTGTTGCGACGACCGCTTTGCCGGCAGATCCCTGCCGGTTTGCCGGCGTCGTTGCCGTCTGACCGTCGATCGCGATCGCGATGAATTTTTTGGTGACCCCCGCATCGGCACAGCTCGCTTGCACCGTGCCGCGGGAGCTGAACGGGAACGACCACTTCCACCCGGCGTTGCACTCGCCGAGTGGAAGACGAGGGTCGACGAATTGCGCGTGGACGCTGCTTTGCGGCAGCTTCAACTCGCGCGCCGCGAACTCCTCGGCCGCCTGCGCGAGCGTTGCTGCGCGCGCGGCTGCCGTCCC
>RGUL01000113.1 GCA_010027845.1 Gammaproteobacteria bacterium | reverse complement strand
TTCGCCGTCGCGCAAGGTCGCCTCGAACTCGGCCAGTTCTTCGTCGACTTTCGCCCGTACACCGTCCACCTCGGGCCAATCGAAACCGACGCGCGCCGCGAGGAGGAATTCGGCGACATGTTGTTCGCGCTCGCCAATTGGGGTCGACACCTCGGCATCGATCCGGAAGCCGCGTTGCGTGCGGCGAACGGGAAATTCGAATCCCGCTTCGCGGCGATGGAACGATTCGCGGCAGCCCGCGGCATCGCGCTCGGCTCGCTCGATCTGGAGGCCTGGGAGCGGCTTTGGCAGGAAGCGAAGAATTCGACGCCGAAAAGCCCGCCAACCGGCTGAAAATTCGATAATTTTTGCCTGTGGTCGGTGGGTCGACTACAATCCGCCGCGCTATGAAGACCCCCGCCCATCAAAATTGGAATCCGGCGAGCTGGCAGACCAAGCCCGCACAGCAACAACCCACCTACCGGGACCCGGTCGCGCTCGGCGCGGTGGTGGCGCAACTTGCGCAACTGCCGCCGATCGTCGTTTCGTGGGAAGTTGAGCGGCTGCGTGAAGAACTCGCCGCCGCACAACGCGGCGAGCGATTTTTGTTGCAGGGCGGCGATTGCGCCGAGAGTTTCGACGATTGCGAGTCGTCGAAAATCGCCCAGCGCCTCAAAATTTTGCTGCAGATGAGTCTGGTGCTGACCCACGGACTCAAAAAACCGATCATCCGTGTCGGTCGCATGGCCGGGCAGTACGCCAAGCCGCGATCTGCCGATACCGAAACGCGCGACGGCGTGTCGTTGCCGTCGTATCGCGGCGACATCGTCAACGGACCGGAATTCACTCCGGCGGCACGCGAACCCGATCCGCAATTGTTGTTGCGTGGGTACGAGCGTGCGGCGCTCACGCTCAATTTCGTGCGTGCGCTGGTCGACGGCGGTTTCGCCGACCTGCACCACCCTGAATATTGGGACTTGGGGTTCGTCGGTCATTCGCCACTCAAAGAGGCGTACGAACGCATCGTCGCGTCGGTGGCCGACGGTCTGGAGTTTTTTGAAACGATTAGCGCCAAAGAAGTCCATCAATCGTTGCGCGCCGAGTTCTATGCCAGCCACGAGGCGTTGGTGCTGCATTACGAACAGGCGCAGACGCGTTTCATTCCGCGTCAGGATCGTTGGTACAACCTTTCGACGCACATGCCCTGGATCGGCATGCGCACGGCGCAGATCGAGGGCGCGCACGTCGAATACTGTCGTGGCATCTCGAACCCGATCGGTGTGAAGATCGGGGCGGCGATGGATGCCGATTGGCTGCAACGCCTCGTCACCACGCTCAATCCGCAGAACGTGCCCGGTCGACTCGCATTGATTCATCGGTTCGGCGCCAAAGATATCGAAGCCAAGTTGCCGCTGGCGATAAAGGCGGTGAAGGCGACCGGACATTCGGTGCTCTGGATCTGCGATCCGATGCACGGCAACACCGAGAACAGTCAGAGCGGTCTGAAGACGCGGCGGTTCGAAAACGTGATGCGTGAGGTCGACGCCGCATTTCGCGTGCACGCCGAGCACGGCTCGGTGCTCGGCGGTGTGCACGTCGAGCTGACCGGCGAGGACGTCACTGAATGCACCGGTGGTGCGCGTGGCCTCTCCGATCTCGACCTGCAGCGCGCCTATCGCTCGACGGTCGATCCTCGCCTCAATTACGAGCAATCACTCGAGCTCGCGATGCTGATCGCCGAGCGCGCACGCCCCGTGCGCAAGAATCGTCGCGAGGGCTGAGGGCGCTGCGCGCGCGTGATGCGCGCTCAGTTACTCGCCGTGTGGCAGGGCGTCTTTCGCGGGCAACCGCGACTGCGCGGGCAAATCACCGTCGCCGGTGAATCGAGCGCCCGCGCGATCCAATCGATGTTCAGTACGTGACTGACGGAGCGGATCGCCGTCGCTGCGGGCGCCGGCAAAGCACCATTGCCGCCGCCGCGCCGACACGCATCGTCGATCGAATTGACGATCTCGTTTGCATCGAGGCCCTGCGCGAGCAACGCGGGCGCGAGATCGATGCCGACCGACAACACGTGCCACTGATCGGCGGCATCGCGAGTGCGCAGCGAATGACAGCAATATAAACGCGGTGCATCACCGTCCCGCATCACGGAAATTTGCGACACCGGTCGTTCGGCGGCGCGACGCGCGGCCGCGGAGTCCGGCAATAATTTGAACACCGCCCAATTCGGGCAGGCGTCGGGCACCAGACTCATGTTGCCCCACGGCAGCGAAATACCGTTACCGCGATATACGGCGCGCAGATAGCCCGGCGCGTAACCGTCGAAGAAATGCCAGTGACGGTACGGGGACACGGCCGTCATGCGCCGCATCAACACGGCGGGCGTCACGCCGAGCTTTTCGCAAGCGGCGATCTCGTGACGCTCGCGCGCGAGAAATTGTCGGAAGGGCAATCGAGGGCAGAGTAGGGCGCCGGCGAATGCGCTGCACTCGAAGTCGCGCCATGCGAGCAGCACATCATGCGGCGCCATCGAGGCGTCGTAGGCGCCTTCTTCGACGATGCCCGTGCCGAGTGCGCTGTGCGGTGGCACGACGCCATCACCGTTGTGCATGATGCGATGGCCGATGAAGAACGCGATGGTGTATTTCAAGCGCGCTTCGTGATCGCGTAATTTGCGATTGATGTGGATGGTCGCCGGCGCTTCGAAGCGTGCACGCACCAACTTAGCGGCCCCACCGCGCCGATCTTCGTCGAACCACCGGATCGTGAGCCCCGCGTCGCGGGCGATGCCGAGCACGTCCTCGACCGATAGCGGCATGCGGCGTCGACCGATGTTCTCGGCGGCACGTTCGATATCCGGAAAATCGTTTTGCCGACTCTCTTGCCACACGCGCACCAGCAAGCGTGCGAATTGCCGCGCACTCGTGCCGGTTTGCACCAATAATTCCGGCAGGGCGTTTTGCAATAATTCTTTGGAGAACAAGAACGCAGGTTCGAGCGGCATGGTGGTGCTGCTGCGTCGCTTGCCGTCGCCCTCCGGCGTGGGCGTCGGCGCCGCCGTATTGCGATCGAGGAACCACTCGCTGTCCTTGCCGAATACTTTGGCGAGCACTGCGAGCGTGTCAGAGGAGGGCGTGCGTTTGCCCGTTTCCACCATGCTCAGGTACGACACCGAAGGTGCGTTCGACGGGTCGAGGTGGACGCAGCGCGCCGACAGTTCGTCGAGGGTCAAGCCGTTCCGCTTCCGCAGAGTGCGCAATTTGGAGCCTAGAAAATGCCCCTGTCGCATCAATCCGGCCATGGATGCTCCCGGTAGAGTGAAATTCACAATGTGAAATTTCTATTGTGTAAATACTCTCATCGAACGGAGTAAGGTTCAAGCCCCCGATTCGGGTATCGACCCAGCAAAGGAGTGCGACATGGCGATGCGGAACGCGAGCGAGTTGGAACGCGAGTGGCAAGATAATCCGCGGTGGCGCGGGATCGAACGCGGCTATAGCGCCGCCGACGTCGTCCGGTTACGCGGAACGGTGCGCATCGAGCACTCGCTCGCGCGGCTCGGCGCCGAAAAACTTTGGCGGCACATGGCCACCATGCCGTTCGTTAACGCGCTCGGGGCGCTGACCGGCAACCAAGCGATGCAACAAGTGCGCGCGGGTTTGAAAGCGATCTATCTCTCCGGTTGGCAGGTTGCGGGCGATGCGAACCTCGCAGGGGAGATGTACCCGGATCAATCCTTGTATCCGGCGAACTCCGTGCCGCAAGTGATCAAGCGGATCAACAACACGCTGCTGCGTGCCGACCAGTTGCATCATGCCGAAGGCGATCACTCGATCGACTGGCTGCAGCCGATCGTGGCGGACGCCGAAGCGGGATTCGGTGGTGTGCTGAACGCGTTCGAACTCATGAAGTCGATGATCGAAGCGGGCGCTGCCGGCGTGCACTTCGAAGATCAATTGTCGTCTGCTAAGAAATGCGGCCACATGGGCGGCAAAGTTTTGGTGCCGACGCAGGAAGCGATCAATAAATTGGTCGCGGCGCGACTCGCGGCCGACGTCTGCGACGTGCCGACCGTACTCGTCGCGCGCACCGATGCGGAGAGCGCGACCTTGTTGACGGCGGACGTCGACGAGCGCGACCGGCCGTTCATCGATCACTCGAAGGGTCGCACCAGCGAAGGTTTCTTCCACGTGCGCGCCGGACTCGGTCAAGCGATTGCGCGCGCGCTCGCCTACGCCCCATACGCCGATCTCATCTGGTGCGAGACGGGCACGCCGGACTTGCACGAGGCGCGCGAGTTTGCCGCGGCCGTGCATGCGAAGTTCCCGGGCAAGATGTTGGCCTACAACTGCTCGCCGTCGTTCAATTGGAAGAAGAAACTCGACGACGCGACGATCGCGAAGTTCCAGCGCGAACTCGGCGCGATGGGCTACAAATTCCAGTTCATCACGCTGGCGGGTTTCCATTCGCTCAATCACTCGATGTTCAAACTCGCGCGCGGCTATCGCGACACCCAAATGTCGGCGTACGTCGCGTTGCAGGAAGCCGAGTTCGCCTCCGAGCCGGATGGCTACACGGCCACCAAGCATCAGCGTGAAGTCGGTGCGGGTTATTTCGACGACGTCACGCAGACCGTGACCGCCGGACAGTCCTCGGTCACGGCCATGAAAGGCTCGACCGAAGAATCGCAGTTCGTCG
>RGUL01000112.1 GCA_010027845.1 Gammaproteobacteria bacterium | reverse complement strand
GACCGCGCGCTCGGCCACGAGGCGACGCGCGACGTGAGGCACGCGAGCTACACGATCCAGAACGATAGGCAGACGGTCCTCGAGCGCGGCGCCGAGGCCGACAGGAGGCTCGAGCGCACGTTCCTCGACCCGCACCGCGTGCCCGTCGCCGAGGTCGCCGTCGTCGCGGATAGGCACGCACACATCGAGCCGACCGAGCGGTACGCAGGATCAACGACGCACCGTGTTCCACTAGACTTCGTCGGTCCAAGGACGGACCGTGTTGGCGTCTCGTCGACGGGCGAGAAAGTGCGGTTTGAGGCCGGTGGCACGCACCGTGTTCCACTTGACTTCGTCGGTCCGAGGACGGACCGTGTTGGCGTCTCGTCGACGGGCGAGCAAGTACGGTTCGAGGCCGGTGGAACGCACCGCGTACCGCTAGACTTCGTCGGTCCGAGGACGGACCGTGTTGGAGTCTCGTCGACGGGCGAACAAGTGCGGTTTGAGGCCGGTGGCACGCACCGCGTCCCACTAGACTTCGTCGGTCCAAGGATGGACCGTGTTGGCGTCTCGTCCGCGCCCGCGGTGCGTACGGGCGCTGCTCCCGTCGTCCACCGCGTGAGCCTGAGCACCGACGGATTCACGGGACCGACGGCCGGTCGCGCGACGACGGCGCGGCTCGACCCCGTGTTCGCCGCCGCGCGCGCGACGCAAGTCACGCTCGACGCGCCGCGCGTCGCGCGCGCTCCGGTGGAGTGTCCTAGCTCAATGGGCGCCGTGGACGTCGGGCGAGTCTCGTACACCACGCCGTTCGACACCGGACTCCGCGGCGCGTCGAACCCGAGCGAGTCGCGCGTGGCTTGCGTCGCGCGCGCGGCGCACCGGACGGCGCTCGATGTCGATTTCCGGCGCGGCGAAATCCACGCTACGCGCTCGGCGGGCTCCGTCGGCGAAACGAAGACGTCGCGCGTGTCCGTTTCGAGCATCGAGCCCACCGCGCGCGCGGCGCCCGTGCTCGCGCACTCCGCGCCGTTCGGTAAACCGACCCGCGGCGTCCACGCCCGCGAGTTCGAGTACGACCGGTAGTAACCCCAAAAAAAAGAAAAGGGGAAAAGGAGCCCAAAAAAAAAGAAAAAGGAGTCCCAAAAGAAAAAGAAAAAGGAAACTGGGAGTTTTTTTTTACTTTTTTATGAACTTTTTTACATTTTTTTACTTACTTACGTGGGACGGTGCGCCTCCTGTGTTTTTCGGGCTCGAACTTGTAGTCTCTGTGCTCGACGCGCTCGACGTCTTCCATGGTTCCATCTGCGGCGCGGTACTTGACGCGACCTTTGTTGAGCTCGTCGGGAATGTACGTTCCTTTGATGTCGTAGTCGGCCTTGAGCGTCCAGTGCTTCTCGTTGAGCTCCGAGACGATCTCGGACGAGCGGCCGTACCAGTCCTCTTCGTCGACATCATCGAGGATCGGTTTGAGCGAAAGCGCGGCGCCTGTAGGCCACGGTTTCTTGTCCTCCTTCGAGGTCCCCGCTGTACTCTGCGACGCGTGCTGCGCGGCGACGAACACTATGCCCTCGGGAATCGCGTGCAGGTGCATCTGCACCGTGCGTATCAGCGCCTTCGTGCGCCTGACGAGCATCGCAGCGACGTCCTCCGTGCTGATCCGGTTTGCGCCCTCGTACTCCTCGACGGCCGTGGTCAAAAGGACCTCTTTGCGGAGCATCTGGATAAACCGGAGCAACGTGTCGCGTAGCTCGTCGGCTTGCATTTCGTACCCCGTCATGTCGTCCGCCGCGTCGTTCCGCTTCGCGACCGACCGCGCGTCCGTCTCCATGTCCAGCGGGAACAAAACGAGCTTTACCCGGTCGTCGAGCACGTCGAGCGTGCGGTAGATGCCAGTCAAGAAGAACACGCGCAACATCTTGATCGTCGTCTCCGTCCTGCTATGCGTCTGGTCGAGCGTGTCGCCGAACTTTACTCTAAGTCCCCGCGGCTCGCTGTCGCAAAACTTACCGATGTGGTACATCGAAGCCTTCAAAAACCAGAACATCGACGCGCGCTCTTTCTTTTCTGTTTCTAACAGTTCCTTCGAGTCCTTTTCGAACTTCTCCTTGAATTTCTCGAGACCACCCTCGGTCTTCATGATTTCGTCCGTGCTCTTTTGCGCCCATGTAACCATATGCTTAATGACCTCGAGGCTGTACACAGCGCCCTTGAGACCGTCGTCTTTACCACCGTCTTTGGGTTCGAGGTCCTTGATCATCGCATCGATATGATCAAGTGCGCTCTTGTACACCGCGGCAACTCTACTTTCTTCTTTCACGTCGGCTCCTGCTTTTGCACCGCTGCTGCCGTGACCGGAGCCGGAGCCGCTGCCTGATGGGTAGTCGCCGCTGGCGCCGGTTGACAGGGTAAGAGCATCATCGTCTCGTCTAACTGGGGTTTGGGGTACCTTGGGCACTGTATACGTTACTCCACTATCATCAGACGCTCTTTTTCTCTGTTGTGGTGCTGAGATCCCCGTGTTTATTTTGCTAACTTCTTCTCGAATACGTCGAATATCCTCTTTTTGTTGGGCATTATACGCCTCTAATTGTGCGTTTCTTGTAAAGTACTGATCTCGTCTAAAAGGAATGTTCCGTAATGCACCCATTACGCTTTCTTTTTGCGGTGGTCTTTCTCTAGAAGGTGTTACACTAGCTCGACTTTGTGTCAATACGGCTAGAGGCTCATACAGGTACCGTGATCTTAGTTTACTCAGGTCCCGTAGTCCTTCTTGTCGTGTTGTTTCGTCGACGGAACTCAGACTACCCGGTGAGGAGTGTCTAGAAGAATCCTCACCAACAACACCAAACGACATCGGGAAGTCCGCGTGGCGCTTCGACGGGTGGCTCGATTCGAGCAGCTCGTGGTACGTGTCGAACAGCGCCGGTATGTGCGCGAGCGCCGTGTCCTTGAAGTGCTCGATGTTATCGTTGCTCTGCGCCTTGCGCCCGATGTCCCGCGCGCACACAACGTACTTACGCTTAAGCTCCGCCGACGTCGTCTTATACGCACGCATCGCAGCGTCCGCGCCAATCGCGAACCGTGCCGACCGCGCGAGCTCCGACTTGTTGGAGTGCCCGTGGTTCGCCTTGTCGCACTCCGCAACGAGCAGGTACATGTACTGCACGCGCAGCATGTACTTCGTCGTCGCGAACAGCAGCGCGCACGAGACTTTCGTCGCGTTGCGTCGCTCGATCTCCGTCCCGCCCGAGCCGCCCGTAAGGAGCTTGTCGTACTTCGCGTGCTTCTTGTGCGCCGCGATCACCTTCTTCAGCGCCTTCAGGATCTTCGCGCCGAGTTTCGGCGCGTAGTTGTGCAGCAGCTCCCTATCGTGCATCGTCCGCGTGTCCCACCGCCCGAGCGCACTCATGACGCTCGGTACGTCCGTGCTATAGTCCGTTGGACTGGTCCCGCCAGGGGGAGTCGATCCTGGAGGCGGCGGGACCTTGTACACCGTGAGGCCCTCGGTTCGCGCCTTCACGACGCCGTGCGCGTCGACCTGGATCAGCTTGACCATCGCGAGCAAGATCACAAGGGCCTTGTACATCCCGAACAAGTTCTTGAACGGCGTCTCGCTCTCCGTGTCCATCGTGTTCCGCTCGAGCGACGACTTGACCTCGCGCGCGAGCCGCGTCGACTCCAAGGCGCGGACAAGCGCGATCTTCGCGTTACGGTAGTCCTGCGTGTCCTTCTCCGCCGCGTTGAAGTCGAGCACCGCGCTCATCACCTT
This sequence comes from Gammaproteobacteria bacterium, assembly GCA_010027845.1. Lineage (GTDB taxonomy): Bacteria > Pseudomonadota > Gammaproteobacteria > Steroidobacterales > Steroidobacteraceae > UBA964. The sequence continues at coordinate 1,049 of RGUL01000112.1, read as the reverse complement.
CTCCCGCGACAGCACGTCGCGCACGTACGGCCGGTGCGCGCGCGTGATGTGCGTGTCCACGTACGTGTCCGCGTCCATCCCAAGCGACTGTACGATCAGCGCGTGCGTCAGCGCGTACTGGTACGCGCCGGACAACAACGTGCGCACGTGCGTCCCGTACGCCGACGGGTTCATCGCGACCATGTACGCGTACATCGTCATCGAGTTCAGAACCATATGGAACGGCTCTGTCTCTTTGTCGTTGTCGTTGTCGTTGTTGTTGTACTTCTTCTTGTTGTTGTCGTTGCTGTCGTTGTTGTCGTACTTCCGCCTCTTGCCAACCGCGCCCGCGGCGGCGTAGTCCGAGTCGAAGTCGTTGTCGTACCGCTTGTCGCGGTTATAGTACGCCCCGCCGGGCTTGATCGCCATCGCGTCCGCTCCGGGCAAGTGCGACTTGATGTACTCCCACACGATGTCCGTCGGGCTCCGCTCGCGCGCCCACTGCTCGTAAAGAACGTTCCTTTTAGGGTCGTGCGGGATCTCGGTAAGGTCCATCTGCTCCTTCGCCGAGTCGAACGACTCGTTGTCAAGCATGCGCCGCAGCGTCGCGGTGTGCATGCGGATGATATCGTGCTGTCCGAGCGGCCGCGCGTTACTCTCGCCCGTCGCGAGCCAGAACCACGCGACGTCGTCCGCTTTCCACAGCGCCTGCGTTTGCTCCTCGTTCAGCGACTCAACGACCCGACGGATCCCGTACTCCTCCGCAACGTCGCGCACCGCGTTCATCGTGTCGCGGATACTGTCCCGGATACTCGCGCGACCCGACCCGATCATCATACGCTGCGGCTCGTTCCGCTTCGCGCGCGTGTATATCCGCGACGGACTCGACCGGCCCTCGACGTACGCGTCGTTCTCGTCCGCGATCGTGAGCATATCCGTTCCAGCCTCAAACGGGTCCATTTATTTTTTTTTTATTTTTTTCTTTTCTTTTTTTTGGCGGCTCTCTTTGTTTTCTTTTTGTTTCTTTTGGGTTTGGGGAAATTTTTTTTCTTATTTTCTTTTTTTGGTTT
>RGUL01000111.1 GCA_010027845.1 Gammaproteobacteria bacterium | reverse complement strand
GATCATGACCGCTCCGGTACGGCGAGCGCGCCCGTGCGCGGCTGGGCCAGCAGATGCCTCAGCACCTCATACAGCACGCCCTCACCGCCGCGAGCGTGCGTGCGCCTGTGGTGGCCGTCCCAGCCTGCCGCATCGCACGGCATCCAGACCTCGTGAGCCAGCTCCATCGCGTCCATGTCGCCGCCCGTGCCATCGCCGACGTAGACCACGCGCCAGCCGTCCTCAAGGTGCAGGCGCACGAGCTCGGGCTTGTCGATGCCGGGGTGGTAGTCGGCGCCGATCTTGGCTGCCCGGCACTCGACCGGCGAGGTGTTCGGGTCATCGGTAATCAGCGCCACGTCGATACCAGCGTCCTTCGCTGCTTGGATAAGCCAGCCATCGCGCTTGTGGAATCGCAGGCTCTCATGGCCCGATTCGTTGACCCACACCGTCCCATCGGCTTGGATAAGCCAGCCATCGCGCTTGTGGAATCGCAGGCTCTCATGGCCCGATTCGTTGACCCACACCGTCCCATCGGTGAGCGTCCCATCTACGTCGCAGATAACCACTGTCCGCATCGAGGTTTCCTTTCGTGGCTGACGCCACACTCGGCCACTAGCACGCGCGCTCCAAGGCCGTCAATGGAATCCACCTCGAGGCCGAGACACGGCGCGGAAGCTCTGCATGTTGGCACCACTCGGGCGGTGCAACTCAAGCCATGCGCGACTCACAGCATCAACCTTGTTGTCCTTGCCGCCGGGCTGTCCGTCAAAGCCGTCGAACTCGCTCAGCAGCGCGTCGAGCCACGGGCCGCGCACGACGTAGATGGGCGGGCCAGTACCAAGCGCACCGTGCTCCGCTGCCGTGGCCCATGGGCGCGCGTACTCGAGCTTGCTCGAGGATGCCCGCTCGGCGCGCACCGCATAGGGCCGGAGCTGCTGAGTCGTCGTGTCGACGTCCACGATGCCGGCTTGGCCGGGGTCCTGCCAGATGCACTGCGGCACCGATGCGCCATCCGACTCCGCGCATGACCGCATGAGAGCAAACACCGATGCTGGCGTGCCGCGCACGGTCGCGACGTCGAGCACCACATACCCCTGGCCATCACCAAGCATCCCGAGCTTGACTCCCACGGTCTCGTCGCCGCCGACCGTGGCGCCCTTGTCCCAGCCGCGCACCGTCATGCCGACCGGGCCGGGCGCCTCGTCGACGATGCGGAACCACTCGCGCCGGATCACGTTGCCGGCGCTGTGGCGCACGTTCCAGTTGCGCCCGAGTAGCCGCTCGCGCTCCACGAACGGAAGCGCCTCGAGGCGCTCGCGATAGCTGGGGTCGCCCAACCGGTTGTCCTCAAGGCGGGCCGACACGAAGGTCAACGACAGCGGCTTGCGCGTGGGAAACTCGGCGACCGCATCGGCCTCGGTATCGAACCACCGCAGCTCGTCGCGCACGCGAACGAACCACCGCAGTCTTCCGCTTCGTTCCTCGATGGGCAGACCATCGGGGCCAATCCACCAGTCGATGAGCTTGCGAACAAACGAGTCCGAATCGGGGTTGCACGTGGCGCGGATGTGCGCGCGGACCTCTGCTTTGGTCCGCGCCCGCGACAGCAGATACCAGAACTGCGATTCCTCGAACTGAGTAAGCTCCTCGAACACGATGGTGGCGTATTGCTTGGACTGGTGGCCGTGAACGTCCCACGCGTGCTGCAGGTGGCGGAACTCCACGATTGCACCGCTGGGAAAGCGCCAATCCAGGTTGGGATTCTGGCGCGGTGTCCCGCCGAGATTGCGGAACATCGTCTGCGACTCTTCCCAGATGGAGCCGCCGCCCGTCAGCTCGGTCGAGGTGCGCCGGAACACGACCGCCGAGTACCGCGGCAGGTCCACCAGCGAGGCAATCCACAGCAGCACCGAGAACGACTTGCCCGAGCCCGCCGCGCCGCCGAAAATAGCAACGTCCGCGGCCGATGCCATGAACGCCTCTTGCGGTCCCGGCTGCGGCGCGATGGTGACTAGCTCACTCGTCGTCATCGTCGGTGGCCTTGGTCGGTGGCACCTTCACCAGCGGATTGACCGGCACGCGGAGCTGGTAGCGCACGACCTCGGCCTGCGTCTGCACCGGCCCGCCGTCCTTGCCCGTCAGCTCCGTGGTCTGCTTGTCGCCGTACTCGTCGCGCTTCCATTTGCTGAGCAGCCACGTGGCCGCAGCGGTCTGCGCGCGGGCGATGGCCGGGTCCTCGATCTCGCCCGTCGCGATGCGCCGCAGCTCGCGCTCGACGCGCTCGATCTTGGCAGCCTGGGCAGCCTCGAGGCGCTGGCCCCACCCGTCCGGGTCTGCATCGCACCAGCCGCGCAGCATGCCCCACGTGAAGCCATGCTCGGCCAACAACGGGCTTGCCGCCGAGCGCATGGTCTCGCCGGCTGCAATGGCAGACACCCATCGCTCCAAGGCGGCGTCTCGCGCGTTAGTGGGAATCAGGTGCTTGCGCTTGCGTCCCGATTCTCCCCCTTTGCCCTTGCCCTTCGTGATTGCGGTTGACTTCGCCATGCGATTACCGTGCTCCCGATTCCGGCCGATGCAAGTACAGGCGAGCGTTGCGCCCATCCGGCGACAAGTCGACGCGGCGCACACGCGCTCGTAGCCAGTCCGGGTATCCGTCGAGCTCGCTCTGTAGCGTGGTCGTCAGGGTGACGGTGCCGGTCATCGTCCAGTCCGGATCATCGGCGGGCGGCACGGGACGCGCGCCACGCTTCGTCGTGGGCGCATTCACGTTGCAGCGCCGCTAGGACTCGCTGCCAGCGCTGGGCGTGGCGCCGGTGCAGGCGCTCGGCGAGCTGGATGGATTCCTCGGCCGTGCGATGCGGCGCGTCCCATGGCTCGAGGTGGTCCCACGACTCAAGGTGATCGGTCAAGTGAACATGCTCGTCTTGCCGACTGGTTCGCGCCACTCGACCTCGTGGAGCACGCCGCCCGGTCCGCGAGTGAACATCACGCGCGGCCGCTCGGGCGCTCGCTTGAGCTTGGCTACCTTGAGCCGCACGGGTGCGTTGGCCCACCCGTTTGACTCCGCATCTCGCTTGTCGACCCAGACGAGCATGATGACCTGTGCGCCGTTCTCAAGGTCGCCCGATTCTTTGAGGCGCTTTACCGTGGGTTCGCGGTTGTCGTCCTCGCCGCGGCTGAGCTGGCTGGTGAGCACCAGCGGCACGCCCAGAAGCCGCGCCGTGGCCTGCAAGCGGCGATACACGGTGTCGACCTCCTGCTTGCGTGTGGCGCCCTTCATGGCGTGCTGGATGGCCTGGATGTAGTCCACGAACAGGATGCGTGCGCCGTGCACTCGGACGAGCACGCTCATGGCCTGACAGACCTCCTCGAGCGTGCCGCTTTTGGCGACGGCCATGCGGGCGTGCTGTGGACGGCTGGTGATCTGATTGACCGCGTTGGTGGCTTGCAGCCACTCGGACTGCGACACCTTGCCGGCCCAGAACGCCGTGGTGTTCATCTCGCCGAAGTGGCCGAGCGCCTTAGCGCCCCAGTCCTCTTTGGGGTCCTCGATGGAGACCAGTCCGCTAGGGATGCCGCGAGTCTCTAGTGAAGCCACGGACGAGAACACGAGCGAGCTTTTGCCGGTGTTGGTTTCGGCCGCGATGATGACGGTATCGCCCGGTCCCACGGTCAGCAGGTTGTCCAGAGTCTCGCATAGCCCGAGTCGCAGGTAGCTTGTCTGTTGGGCGTTGACCACGCGCTCGAACTCCACGAAGGCAGACTCGACCGCTTGCCGGATGGAGAACACCTCGAGCGCGGATGTAGCGCCGAATGCCGCTCGGGCCAATACGTCGCGAGCCTCGTCGACCTTCGCTTCGACGGCCAGCGATGCGCCGAGTGTCGCTTGCTCGTACAGCGAACGCTGCTCGTGCAGACCACGCAAGACCTGGGCGGCTGCCTTGGTGCTGACGAGCGGTGCTTGGCGGATGGCGTCGAACTGCTGGGCCACCGAGCCGCGGTCGAAACCGCGGCGCTCAAGCTCGTGACCCACGGTCACGGTGTCGAGCGGCTCGCCTCGCATCCGGACGGCAATCATGGCCGCGTGCGTGGCGCGGTTGATGGCTTCGGTCATGTGCTCGGGAGACACGCCGGCATCCAGCGCCTCGGGCATGTCGAGCACGAGCTGTAGATAGCTCCGCTCGAGCTGCGGATTCGACAAGTTCACGTTGGCACTTTCAGCCCCAGGTATTCCTCGGGGCGCGCAGCTAGGTACTTAATGTTGTGCTTGGCCGCGACGGTGCGCGGGTCGGTGCTCGCATAGAATGCGCGGACCATCTCACGTGCCATGTCTGGCTTGGAGTGCGACCAGCCTCGGAGCTTGTGCGCCTCGTGGAGCCACCGCGCCAGCTCGACCCACACAGCGTCATACGGGTCACGGCATACCTTGGGCGCCGGCAAGTTGGCTGCCCGGTAGCGCTGCTCAACGGCTGCACGGAAGGTGTCGGCCAGTGTCTGTTGGCCAGTCACGTAGGTCGTCCCACCCGGCGTGTGCGCGCGTGCGCTCTCGCCGGTCCGCGCTTCCGGCGCGGCCGGCTGTTCCGCCTCAGAGATCACACACGCTTTGGATTCTGTCTCGGGACGGGACGGGTCGGGTCGGGTCGGGGCATCCGTTCCGACGCCGTTCGGAACGGTGGGTGGAACGGCGTTCCGTTTGCGTTCCAGACGCTCTGCGTCCTTGCGTTCCTTCCACATATCCTTGCGTCTCTTGCCCTGTTCCGCCGCGCGTTCCAGGTCGGCGCGGAGCGGCTGGTGGTCGTCCCAATGGTGGAAAATCCAGCCATCTTTGTCCGGCGCCAGCTCCCACAAGCCGACGCGAACGAGTGCAGCGGCGCCGCGCAATCGGTCTTTTTCTTTCAGAATGGCGCAGTGCCGAGCAAGCGCGACCGTCGTGACG
>RGUL01000012.1 GCA_010027845.1 Gammaproteobacteria bacterium | reverse complement strand
GCGTCGCTCACGGTCGCCAACGATTTGATGCCGCTAGGTTACGAGGTGACGATCCTCGAGCAATGGGGTGAGCCCGGTGGCTTGATGCGCACCAACATCCCCTCGTTCCGTTTGCCACAAAAAGTGTTGGACGAGGAGATCGGCGCGATCATCGGTATGGGCGTCGATTTGCAACTCGGGCAGCGTGTCGATTCGATGCGCAAACTTCTCGAGCAGGGCGGTTACGACGCGGTGTTCGTGGGGTCGGGCGCGCCGAAAGGCAAAGAATTGAATCTGCCGGGCCGTCGCGAAGCCGCCGCCAACGTGCACATCGGCATCGCGTGGCTAGAATCGATCGCCTTCGATCACGTCAAAGAAATCGGCAAGCGCGTGCTAATCATCGGCGTCGGTAACACGGCGATGGATTGTTGTCGCAGCTCGCTGCGACTCGGTGCCAGCGAGGTGAAGGTGATGGCGCGCAAGCCGCGACAGTTCTTCAAAGCCTCGGAGTGGGAACTCGAGGACGCCGAAGCGGAAAATGTGCAGATCGTCATCAATCGCGCGCCGAAGAATTTCGTGGTCGAAAACGGTCGCCTCCAAGGCATGACGTTCGACGTCATGGAATATGATTTCGACACGCACGGCCAGATCGTCGCCGAGCGCGTCACGGGTGAAGAGTTCATCGCGGCGGACGACGTGATACTCGCCATCGGCCAGGAGAACGCCTTTCCCTGGATCGAACGCGACCTCGGCATCGAGTTCGACAAGTGGGACGTGCCGAAGATCGACTCCGCGACCTTCGAGAGCACGCGACCCGGCATATTTTTCGGCGGCGATGCGGCCTTCGGCCCGAAGAACATCATTTGGGCGGTCGAGCACGGCCATCAAGCCGCGATTTCGATCGACCTGCATTGCCGTGGTCTTGCGGTACAGGAGCGTCCGCCGCGCGCAATCGCCCTACATAGTCGCAAGATGGGCATGCACGAGTGGGCATATTCGAACGATTACAGCGCCACCGAGCGCCGGCTCGTGCCGCACGTATCTTTGAAGGAGCGCTTCAAAAACATCGACATCGAAGTAGAACTCGGCTTCACGGCCGAGCAGGCGGCCGAAGAAGTACAGCGCTGTCTCAATTGCGACGTGCAGACGGTGTTCGAAGCGAAATTGTGCATCGAGTGCGATGCTTGCATCGACATCTGCCCGGTCGATTGTTTGACGATGACACCGGCGGGCACCGAGGCCGAATTACGGGGTCGGTTGAAAGTGCCGGCGAATAATCCGGCGCAGGCCTTGTATGTCAGCACACCGCTCAAACACACCGGGCGCGTGATGGTGAAAGACGAAGACGTTTGCGTGCACTGCGGCCTGTGTGCTGAGCGGTGTCCGACGGCCGCGTGGGATATGCAGAAATCGCAGGTCGGCTGGCCGCACGCCGACGATCGCGCGATCGCGTAGAGAGGTTCGAAATGTCCGCTGCGACTCGTATCAACGACTTCGTGATCAAGATCGCCACCGTCAACGGCACGGGCTCGGCGAGCGCCAACACGCTGCTGATGAAATCCATTTTTCGAAGCGGCATTCCGGTGATGGGCAAGAACTATTTCCCATCCAACATCCAGGGGTTGCCGACTTGGTACGAGATTCGCGTCTCCAAGGACGGCTACGTCGCGCGATCGGGCAAGGTCGACATCATGGTGTGCATGAATGCCGAAACCTACGCCCGTGACGTGCGCGAAGTGGCAGCCGGCGGATATTTGATCTATGACTCGACGTGGCCGCGGCCGGCGCTGCTCAAGCGTGATGACGTGACGGTGATCGGCGTGCCACTGGCGCGTCTTTGTAACGAAAACTTCAAAGGTGTGCGCACGCGCATCCTCATGAAGAACATTTGTTATGCGGGGGTGCTCGCGGCGCTGCTCGATCTCGACGTCGAGCGCATCCGCGAATTGCTCGCCGAAACCTATGCGAAAAAACCCGCGCTCATCGACTCGAACATGCAGGCGATCCAACTCGGCTACGACTACGCCAAAGCCAATTACACCTGTCCGCTGCCGCTACGGGTCGAGAAGATGAATTCGACTGCCGGGCACGTGATGATCGACGGCAACACTGCCGCCGGGCTCGGTGCGGTGTATGCCGGCGCGACGGTCGCGGGTTGGTACCCCATCACACCATCGACATCGTTGATGGATGCTTTCAAAAGTTTCGCCGATAAGCTGCGCATCGATCCGGAAACCAAGCGAGCGAATTTCGCCTTCATCCAAGCCGAAGACGAACTCGCCGCGATCGGTATGGTGTTGGGTGCGAGTTGGAACGGCGCGCGTTCGTTCACCGCCACCTCCGGGCCTGGCATCTCGCTGATGAACGAATTTTTGGGCCTCGGTTACTACGCCGAAATTCCGGCGGTCGTGTTCGACGTACAGCGCGTCGGCCCGTCGACCGGCATGCCGACGCGCACGCAGCAGTGCGATCTGCTCGCCGCCGCATACGCTTCGCATGGCGATACGAAGCACGTCTGCCTCTATCCGGCGAATCCCGAAGAATGTTTTTACATGGCCGTGCAGGCCTTCGATCTGGCTGAGCGCCTGCAGACGCCGGTGCTGGTGTTGCTCGACCTCGACATCGGCATGAACGATTGGATGTGTCGTGATTTGAAGTGGGACGACTCTTACGTGCCCGATCGCGGCAAGGTGCTCGACCGTGAGGCACTGGAGAAAATCGACAAGTTCTATCGCTATCTCGATAAGGATGAGGACGGCATTCCGTATCGCACGTTCCCCGGCGTACATCCGAAGGGCGCGTATTTCACCCGCGGCTCGGGCCACACCCAGCTCGGCACGTATACGGAAGATGCCGTCGAATATCAGCGCGTGCTCGATCGTCTGCTACGAAAATTCGCGACGGCGAAGCGACTCGTGCCGAAACCCGTGATCGAACGCGACACGCGTAACGATGCGGCGATCGTTTCGATCGGCAGTTGCGATGGCGCGGTACGCGAAGCGTTAGACATGCTCGCCGCGCGCGGTGTACGACTCGATTACCTACGTGTTCGCGGCTTTCCGTTCGGTGAAGAGGTCGAAAAATTTTTAGAAGAACACGCGGTCGTCTACGTCGTCGAACAAAATCGCGACGCGCAACTGCGCTCGTTACTCACGCTCGAAACCCGCGTCGAGAAATCGAAGCTGCGCTCGCTGTTGCATTACAGCGGCCTGCCGGTGTCCTCGGCGTTCATCGTCGACGGTGTGCTAGCCGATCGCGCCGAAGGGCGGCGTGCGGTGGCCGGAGAAGCGTCATGACCTTCATCCCGAAACCAAAAGTCACGCACCCGAATCTGCCGCGCAACGAGCTCGGCCTCACGCGACGCGATTACGAAGGCGCGTTATCGACGCTGTGCGCCGGTTGCGGCCACGATTCGATCACGGCGGCGATCGTCGAGGCTTGCTGGGGCATTTCCGCCAAACCCGAAAACGTCGTCAAACTTTCGGGCATCGGTTGCTCGTCGAAGACGACCGCGTATTTCGTCAGCGGCGGCCACGGTTTCAACTCCGTGCACGGTCGTATGCCGTCGATCGCGATGGGGGCCAACGCCGCCAATCATCGTCTGCATTACATCGGCATCTCCGGTGACGGCGATTCTTTGTCGATCGGTCTCGGACAATTTTGTCACGCGATCCGCCGCAATCTCGACATGCTCTACATCATCGAGAACAACGGTGTGTACGGCCTCACCAAAGGGCAGTTCTCGGCGTCGGCCGACGTCGGTACGAAGGCGAAGAAGGGTGAGGTGAACCATCAGCCGCCGATCGATCCGGTGTTGCTCGCGCTTAATCTCGGTGCCGGGTTCGTCGCGCGAAGTTTCTCGGGTGACAAACGACAACTCGTACCGTTGATCCAAGCCGGACTCAGCTACAAAGGATTCGCCTTTATCGACGTGATGTCGCCGTGCGTCACCTTCAACGATCACGAAGGCTCGACCAAAAGTTACGCCTACACTCGCGAGCACATGGAGCCGGTGGTCGAAGCAGATTACGTGCCCTTCGCGCGCGAGATCGTCGCCGATTATTCACCGGGCGAAGCTTTGCCCGTGATGATGCACGACGGCAGTCGCGTGGTGCTGCGCAAACTCGCGACCGATTACGATCCGACCGATGCACATAAGGCGCATGCGTATGTGCAGGAGCATTTGGCGCGCGGCGAACATCTGACCGGCTTGCTGCATTGCCGTCCGACGGAAGATACGGAATTTCACGGACTCAATCGCACGCCCGACGTGCCGCTCAACGAATTGCCGTACGCCAAACTTAACCCGGGTGCGGCGACGCTCGGCAAGTTGTTGGCGCGATACCGTTGAGTGCCCTACACTTGCGCGCCCGCGAACGGCGGGTAGGTCAGCGCAGGAGAGGATGATGGGTAAGGGAGACCGCAGAAGCCGTCGAGGCAAGATTTACGCCGGGTCGTTCGGCAAGAGCCGTCCGAAGAGCCCGGCGCGCACCAAGAAGCGCGCCGCCGCGAAGAAATAAGGGCCGTCAGGCTCCGGCGCGGGCGGCGCCGACTTTGCCCGCCCCACCCGAGAACAACAGCGCCCCCGCCAGCAACGCGATCGCGGCGGCGAAGAAGGGTGCACCCGGCATCTGCAGGCCCCCGGTGGTCGCGATGCTGAAGAGGTGCGTCATCGAGAACGGCACCACGATCGACGAGAAGCTCACGATGCCGCCGATCGCACCTTGCAACTCACCTTGTGCGTTCGGCGGCACGGCGCGCGACAAGATCGCGCGGATCGAAGGCATGGTGAGTCCGATGAGACAGGCGAACGGCACGCTCGCGAACAACATCGTGGGTGTCGTGGCGAACGCATAACCCAAAAATCCGCAGGCCCCGCCGACTAGGCCGACGAGCGCGGCGCGACGTTCGCCGAATTTTCGAGTGACGAGACCGACGAGGCCGCCTTGCACGACGGCCGTGCCGAGACCGAGTACGGCGAGCGAAAGACCCACTTCACGCTCCGCCCAGCCGAACTTGCCCATCGTCACCCAAGCCCAAGTCGACGGCAGCGTGTCGTGACCGATCTGGTACATGAACAAGGTGCACAACAAGAACAACGCACCGGGGATCACCCGCAAGGCGCGGATCGCACCGACCACGTTGGCGCGACGCAAAGAAAAGCTGCGACGATTTTCGCTGCCTAGCGTTTCGCGCAAGACCAAAAAGGCGAGCGTGAAATTCAGAGCCGTGAAGGCCGCAGCGGCGAAGAACGGGACCCGCGAGCCATATTGACCGAGCAAGCCGCCGACCACCGGACCGACGATGAAGCCCATGCCCCAGGCCGCGCCGTTCATACCAAAGAATTTAGCGCGTTGGTCGGCGGGGATGACGTCGGCGACCACGGCGTTCGCCGTCGCGAACGTCGCACCGGCGATGCCGGCGATGATGCGGCCGATGAACAGCCAAGCGATCGTCGGCGCGTAGCCCATCAATACGTAATCGACCGACAGCGCGGCGAGCGAACACATCAACACGGGTTTGCGGCCGTAGCGATCGCTGATGTTGCCGAGTACGGGTGAGAACACGAACTGCATGATCGCGTATGCGAACGTGAGCCAACCGCCGATCGGCGCTGCTTCGGCGAGCGGTAAGCCGGTCAATTCCATCACCAGTTTTGGCGCGACGGGCAAAATGATCCCGATGCCCATGGAGTCGATGAACAGCGCCATCGCGACGATCGGCAGCATGCGTCGACGCGGATCGGTTTGTGTCATGCGAGCGCGGCTCCTTTAGCGGCGCGCCACGCGAGGACCATTTCGAGCGCGCTGTGCGTGGCGGGTGGTAGTTCGGCATCGCTAGTCGCAATGGGCGTGACGCGTTCACCGAAGCGGACGAGATGTGCGCAGAAGGTCAGACCACCACCGAACGCAGGCATCAAAAGTTTCGCCCCAGGTTTAACGAGACCTTGTTCGAGCGCTTCGCAAAGCGCGACCGGTACGGTCGCCGCGGACATGTTGCCGTACCGCTGGACGTTCACGAACACGCGCTCCATCGGCACTCCGGCGCGCTTGGCGACGAATTCGATGATCCGCAAATTCGCTTGGTGCGGAATCACGAGGTCGATGTCGTCGGGTCCGATGCCGGCGCGTCGCAACACGTCTTCACAAGCCGAGCCCATGCCGTTGACCGCTTTTTTGAATATTTCTTGACCTTCGAACTGCCACTCGGTCGCCCCGAGTAGGCGTCCTTGATGCACGTAAGCGCCGCCGATGCCGCGAATCCGCAGGATCTCGCGGGCATCACCGTAGCAGCCGAGTTTCTCGAGTTGGACGCCCTCGTCGCGTTCGGTCGCTTGCAAAACCACGGCTGCCGCACCGTCGCCGAACAGCACGGCGACGTTGCGATCGTTCCAGTCCATGTACGGCGCAATGCGTTCGCCACCGATCACCAGTGCCGAGCGCACGACACCACTGCGGATCATCGCGGTCGCAGTAGAGAGCCCGTACAAAAAACTCGTGCAGGCCGTATTGACGTCCATCGCCGCGCAACCCTCGGCGCCGATGCGAGCTTGCAGACCGGATGCCATGTTCGGACATTGATCGTCGTGCGTAGTCGAACCGAAGACGATGAGGTCGATGTCGCGACCGGTCAGACCCGCGCAGGCGAGCGCGCGCTTCGCTGCAACTTCGGCCATGTCTTGCAACAAGACATGGCTGATGCGGCGTTCGCGGATGCCGGTGCGACTGGTGATCCAGTCGTCGGTGGTGTCGAGGAAGGTCGCGATGTCCGCATTGGTGAGTGCAGCGGGCGGCAGGCAACGACCCCAGCCCGTGATGCCGGCATTCGGCATGATTTCGTCCCCCTATGGCCGGCCGCGATGCTTTGCCGGACCGTTATGCTCGCGGAGCATAACCCCTGCCGCAGCCTCGTTCCACGCATCGGCCAACGATGCAGTGGACGGTCTACGCGGCGGTCGGCCGTGGTTATGTTGCTACGAGCCCCGGGAGTTGCGAGGAGTGAATGCCGATGTGGATGCCGCCGCTGGAATCGTCTTGGCAGGGCAAGGTCGAGTTCTACGAACTCATTTTCGGCACTTGGCTCGTCTATGTATTTTTGGTGTCGTTGTGGGAGCGTGTGCTACGCGAACCACTCGCCGAGTGGCGTTACGCGATGCTCACGTTTCTTGGCGCCGGCGCGTTTTGGGTCAACCATTATTGGCTGCGCGCACCGTCACCCGTTTGGTTGATCTTGATCAATCTGTACACGGTATTTTTTTTGACGAGCTGGTGGTGGCTCACGGTACGCGGTAAGTCGCGTAGCATGCTCTGGAAACTCGGTGCGATGGCGAGCGCCATCGTCTTCACCGTGGTGTTCATCTTATTCGAGCAACTGGCGCGCCACGGCGTCGAGCAGTGGGGCATGCACGAATTTTGTTGGATGACGATTTCGTTCTTCGGTTTCGTGTGGTTGATCGCGTGGCGTGGCCGCGCCGTTTCCGGCGCGGCGTACTGACCCGATTCGATCGACCGCAAATCAACCGATCGCGTTCATCACCTCGAGCGACGCGCGTTCGCCCGACTCGAGCGCGCCTTCCATGCCGCGGCTGCCGATCGCCGTGTGCTCGCCGGCAAAGAATAGACGTTTGTGCGGCACCGCGATCGCAGCGCGCAATTCGCGCACCTGGCCCGGCTGGAAAATCGCCCAATCGCCGCCCGAGAACGGGTCGGTCGTCCAGGAGTGCGACGCGGCGACCGTGAGCTGACCTTTCGAGGCGGGACGCAGTCGTTCGAATTCCGCGATGATCATCCGCTTGCCTTCTTCGACGCCGTAGCGATCGATGAACAGGCCGTTCTGGCCACGACACCAAACGGTCAAGCTGGTGACGCGTTTCGGATCGTCGGCCGGTCGCTGTGCGAGCACCACACCGAGCGGGCCGTCGGTCCACATCGACGGCGAAAGGCCGTCCGTTTCCCAGAACGGTTTCTTAGGCACGACGTGGAATTGCGTGATGGGGATGTGACCGAGCGTGCGGATCGCCTTCCATTGCAGCGACGGCGGCAACGGATCGATCGCGACGTCGCGCAGCGTGGCGAACGGCATGGTGCAGACGACCGCTTTGGCGCGATAGACCTTGCCATCGCTGCAGGTCACGCTCGCACCGGATTCACTGGTGTTGATGGCGACGACGCGGCGACCGTGCAGGATGTCGCCTTTGACTTTCTTCGACATCGCGATCGGCAGATTTTGGTTGCCGTCTTTGAAGACGCCAACCAAAAGATTGGCCATCGGATTGGCTGCTGCACCGCCCGATGGCGCGGCCCCGGTCGCCGGTGCTGCGCCGGTCCGCGAGAAGCCCATCACCGCGCCTCGATTAACGTTCTGCCAATGGTCGGAGAACGCCTGCTGCAGTAGCGACACGTCGTGCGAGGTGGTGCCGTAGGAAATGTTCGTGTCGTAGCCGAGGCGGATCATCGCCTCGTTCGCACCCTTCGAGGCGAGGAAGTCGTGCACCGAGATGTCGTACTGCGCGTGATTGGTGTCGTACCAGTTCTCCAAATCTTTGAATGGCATGTGTTGCTTGAACATCGAATCCGCCCAAGCCCACGGCGGCAGTTTGCGTGCATCGCCGACGAACGGATTGCGTGGATGTTCGGCCCAATCTTTGAGCGCGATGTGTGCGCCGTCGAGAAATAGTTCTTGGCCGGCGCGGTTGGCCATCAGCAGTGGCGCGAGATTGACGATTTCGACGCCATATTTCTTTGCTGCTGCGATGCAGCGGCCGTAGGCGTTGGCGATCGAATTGCCGCCGACTTCCGGATGGCCCGGGACGTCGAACAGCGTATACACACGACCGCCGACCCGCTTGCGTCCTTCGAGTACCAACACTTTGAGGCCGTTCTCTTCGAGCGTCAGCGCTGCTTCGAGACCCGAGAGACCGGCGCCGATCACGATGACGTCCGGCTCGCCTGATCCGGCGGCGAAGGCGGTGGAGCCGAGACCGGCGAGCGCAGCACCCGCTGCGGTGGAGGCGACGAATTCGCGACGTGAAAACGGCATGGTATTGACCCCGGTGATGATCGTTATATTAGTGAGCAGTTTTTACCTGCGGACCTGCTTTAGGGCAAGCGGCAGGATAGTAGTTTCTTTTCGGTGATCGAGCCGATGAACAAGCGCCGACCGACCACTGCGCCGACGCTGCCCGCCGACAAGGCACGACCGTCGTCGAGCAACACTTCCTCAAGACGTGGTACGCCGACGGCGTTCGGTGACCAGCGGAAAATCTGCGTCGGCGAGGGGTGTGTCGCCGAGATGAAATGACGGACGAGTTCGAAGGTCTTCGGATGGGCGGCGATCCAAAGATTTCCGTCAGCGTCGAAATTGAGATTGTCGGGTGCGCTCGCCAAATCAATGTCCTCGAGCGGCGTGAGCTCGCCGGTGCCGGCATTGCGCGCGTAGACGCGCACGCGTCGACCGAGCGTTTCGCTGACGTAGACCCGCAGACCGTCACCGCTGACGGCGATACCGGTCGCACTTTTGAGGCCGTGCGCGACCACACGCATGGTTTCGCCGTCGAAATACAGCACCTCGGAAAGCCCGCGGCGCAGCACTAGCTCACCGAAGCGTTGCCAGATGTTTCGCGCCCCGGAATCGTTCGCGACGTAAAACTGACGCGCGCCGATTGCGGCGACCGCGTTCGGTGAGCGTAGCGCAGGGTCGGTGATAGTGGCGACCGGTCGGAAGCCGCCCTCGGTGCCTTGCTCGAAGATCTCCACTGTGTGTGGCTGCCCTTTCGGATGTGAGATCGCGAACAGACGCAGGCTACCGTCGCCAACGCGATAGAGCGACAGACCGTGCGGATGAAAGCCGGGTGGCACGCGCGCGAGCGCGGAGTTGCCTTGCAACGGCTCGGTGTTGAGATCGAGGGCGTACAGATCGCCGTGGGTCTCGACGCCTTGCATGCCGGCGCGACGATCGAGGAGCGAGAGATAGGCGATGCCGCGCGCGCGATCGATCTGGATGTCTTCGGCGCTGGCGGTGAGTGGAATCGGGCTGCAGATGCCGGGTGCGTGCGGCTTCAAGGTACGAAACTGACCACCGTGGCGCATGAAGTCGAGCAACACGACGACCACACACGCGATCAGCGCCGCGAGTAGCCAGCCCGCGCGTTTGAGCCAGATCACGATCGACACACCCCCGAAAGTCACCTCTGCATTGTAGCGCGAGGCGCTTCGTCGCGTTCAGAACCGTTCGAGTACGGAACCGAAACCCGTCACGCGATCGTCGACACCCGAGCGGCGCAGCGCATCCCAGTAGGTCACGGCGTTGATCGCGAGCACCGGTTTGTGCAGCCAACGCTCGGCCTCGGCGCAGACGCCGATCGCCGCGAGATTCGTGCCGACTTGCACGATCGCGTCGACGTCGTCGCCGTCGAGTGTACGCAGCGCCTCGACGATGGCCGCTTGCGGCGTGTGAGCGATTTGCACGGGTGACGGACATTTGAGGCCGATGAGGCGCGGAATCGTAAAACCCGCTTCCTCGAAATAGCGGCGTACTTGCTCGTCACCACGCGGTTGGTGCGGCGTGAGCACGGCGATGCGTCGGGCGCCGAATTTTTGCAGGGCCGCGACGGTGGCCGTCGATCCCATCGAGACACCGATACCGGCTCGCGCGGTGAGTTCGGCTTGTAACTCGGCGGCCGCTGCGACACCGCCCCAAAAAGCTTCGAGTGCGACACCCATGATCACGTGCGTCGGTTGGCAGGTGACGACCTGATCGATCGCCGTGCGCATGCCGTCACGCATCGCCTGCACGTGTTCCATGAACGCTTGTTCGGTGGTGAGCGGTCGCTCTTTGATGCTGATCCGACCGGTGTGATTGGTCACACCCGCGGGTCTCAGCGCTTCGCACTCGGGCTGACAACTCGTGTTGGTCGAGGGCACGACGATCGCGATGCGACCGCGGTAGCCGAGTTGATCGGTCATTGCGTACGCTCCAAAAAAGATCCGGTCAGACGGACTTGATGCTGCCACCGTCGATCGTGAGTGCGGTGCCGGTGAGGTGCGCGGCGCGCGACGAGGCGAAAAACAACACGTGCTGCGCGATTTCTTCGGCGGTCGCGAGTCGCCGCAGCGCACTTTTGGCGATGAACGGCGCCTCGGCCGCCTCGACGGAAATACCGTCGCGCGTCGCTGCGGTCTGCATCATCTGCTCCCAGCGCGGCGATCGGACCGGTCCGGGATTGACGGCGTTGATCGCGATACCGTGCGGACCGAGCTCTTCGGCCAGTCCGCGCACTAGGGCGATGAGCCCGGCGTTCGCGACCGCACCGGGCAACATACGCGGCTCGGGTTGACGCGCAGAGTTACCGGCGACGACGACGATGCGTCCGGCACGCTGCGCGATCATGGTCGGAAGCGCCGCGCGCAAGCTACGAATGCCGCCGAACAATTTCGCCTCGAGATTGCGCTGCCACGCCGCATCGTCGATCTCCCAAAATACACCGCCTTGTGCGGCACCTGCGGCGAGCACCACCACGTCTAACGAGCCGAGTTGTTGTGCCGCGGTGGCAAAAGCTGCATCGGTAGCCGCGGCGCTCGAGAGATCGCATTCGATCGTGAGCGGTGCGGCTGCGCCGGTGGCGACGACGTCCGCGCATAGCGCGGCGAGCGCCGACGGGCGTCGCGCGAGTAGAGCGAGACGTGCACCCTCGGTTGCGAAGGCACGGGCGATTGCGTGACCGATGAGACCACTTGCGCCGGTGAGCAAAACGTTTTTGTCTTTCAACTGTAGATTCATATTTTGGATCGTGCGAGTGCGGCACCTGCGCCGAGTGCGCGCAACTTACCGCGTGCGAGCTCGGCCGACAGCGGTGCCATGCCGCAATTGGTGCACGGTAAGAGCCGCGCGCTGTCGACGTGCCGAGTCGCCTCGAGGATGTTGTGTGCGACTTCCTCGGGCGTTTCGAGTTTACCGGGCAGTACTTCGATTGCACCGACCAATAATTCTTTGTCCGGTAATAAGCGCAGTACCTCGTGTGGCACGCGCGAACCGGCGAATTCGAGCGACACTTGCCGCACGCTGCTGGCGTTCAACCACGGGAAAATCGTTTCGTACTGTTGCCAAAGATCACCGAGCGTCGCTTTCCATTTGACGTTCGCTTCGATGCCGTAGCCATAACAAACGTGCACGACGGTGGTGGCGCGCAGTCCTCGCATTGCGCGCTCGAGAGCGGGCAAGCCCCATTCGCGCACTTCGTTCAAGAACACGTTGAAAGCCGGTTCGTCGAATTGCACGACATCGGCACCGGCTGCTTCGAGTTCCAGGGCTTCGGCATTCAAAAGTTCGGCGAACCGCATCGCGAGATCTGCGCGACGACCGTAATGGGCATCGGCGAGCGTGTCGCAGATGGTCATCGGGCCGGGCAACGTGACCTTCAAGCGGCGGGTGGTCTGGGCGCGCATGAACTGCGCATCGGCGAGATGCACCGACTGCATGCGTCGTAGGGGCGCCGTCACGGTCGGCACGTCCGCTTCGTAACGATTGTTGCGGATGCCCATGCGCGTCTTGCGATTCCAGTCGATACCCGACAAGGATTCGAGAAAGCCGTGTACGAAGTGGATTCTGAACTGTTCTCCGTCACCGACCACGTCGATGCCGGCAGCTTCTTGCTCGCGCAGCCACTCGAGTGCGGCGCGTCGTTTCCCTTGTTGTAGCGCTTCGCCTTCGAGTCGCCACGCTGGCCAAAGTTTTTCGGGTTCGGCGAGCCAGTCCGGTTTGGGCAGACTGCCGACGGTCGTGGTGGTGAACAAAAATGCCCCCTGAAGAGGGGGCATCGTAACTCAGTCGATCACCGATCGATCATCCGCGACGGGGCGGTGTGTGCCGCCCCGTCGAGATCCTTGGATGATGTGCGTCCTTGCGCCGGACCGTCCTTGATCCGGAAATTTCCGATCGGTCAGTTCGGCATCAACACGGTGTCGACGGCCACGACGGCGCCGTTCGACGCTTTGTAGTCGCCGGTGACGCGGGCGTTATCGACGCGCACGCGACCGCGCACGAGTTCGAACTTCACTTCTTCGCCGCCGACCGTCTTGGCGCTGCGGGTGCGCTTGAGGTCGTCGGTTTCGAGGGCCTTACCCGGCACCACGTGGTTGGTGAGGATCTTGACCAGTTGGTCCTTGTTCTCGGGGCGCAGCAGCGCTTCGAGCTGACCCGGCGGCAACTTCGCGAACGCTTCGTCGGTCGGCGCGAACACGGTGACCGTGCCCTGCGACAACGCGTCCTGCAGACCGGCGGCCTCGATGGCCTTGGTCAGGGTGCTGAAGTTACCCTTCTGTTTGGCGACGGCGAGCACGTCCTTGCCCGCGTCCGCGGAGGCCGTGGCGGCGCCGAGGATGAGGGCGGCGAGGGCGGTCTTAGCGGCGATTTTCTGGAACATGGTTGCGTACTCCTTTACTCGACCCGGGGGCCGGGTTGATGAGCCGTAGGATGAAGGCAAAAAGGGCTGTTGTCAAGATCTTGTACAGGGTATAGTTGTACAAATGATGAACAAGCTTGCGCAATCGTCGAGCGGCCAGTTCACGATCAAGGCGGTCGCCCAAGCGACCGGCTTGTCCGTCGAGACGCTGCGGGCTTGGGAACGGCGCTACGAGGTCGTCGCCCCGAGTCGGGATTCCTCCGGCCGGCGAACCTATTCGGCAGCCGATGTCGCCCGCTTGCGCTTACTGCGCACCGCCACCGAGCTCGGTCATACGATCAGTCGTCTCGCGCCGCTGTCGATGGACGAACTTGCGAAGTTGGTCGCCGACTCCGGCGGCCAGGCGCGACCGGGCCCGGTGCGCGGCCAGTCGTTCGTCGAGCGCGCCATCGATGCGACCGAACACTCCGATCCTTCGGGCGTCGAAGAAATTTTGACCTCGGCGATCGCCTTGCTGCCGCCGAACGAAGTGGTGCACACCGTCATCGTGCCGTTGGTGCGCGAAATCGGTGAGCGCTGGCATCGCGGCGAAGTGTCGATCGCGCAGGAACATATGGTCACCGACATCGTGCGGCGACTCGTGATTTCAGTCGCCCGTGGCTATCTGCGATCCGAGAACGGCGCATGCCTCGTGCTCGCGACGTTGTCGGGCGAGCGTCACGAACTCGGTATTTTGATGTGCAGTTGGCTCGCTGCCACGCGCCGCTTCCGCACCCACTATCTCGGCGCCGACTGCCCTGCCGAAGAAATCGCGCGCTTCGCACTCGAGGTCGATGCGCGTGCCGTGCTCGTTTCTTTGGTGATGCCGGAGAACGAAGTGCCTGCGTTGCAGCAACTCCAAACGCTCGCGCACCACTTGCGTGGGAAGTGCGAAATTTGGGTGGGCGGCTTCGCGGCGCGATTCGTCGACCCCGAGCGCCTGCCCGACGGCTGCGTGATGCTGCCCACCGGTCAAGACTTCGAGCAACGACTCGACCTGCTCGCCGCCCAAAACGTCGCATAAAGAGTTAATCCCGGACGTCGACTGTGACGAGGTAGCGCAGGCCGCGAGGCTTGAGTTAGTCTCGAAGCAGGGGAGTCCTCGTCGGGAGTGGTGATGATGCGTCCGCTGCGCGCGCTGCGCATGACTTTGTTACTGGCTGTCGCTGGGCTGACTGCCGCCTGCGGTGGTGGCGGTGGCGGTGCGGCCGGTTCGATGATCGGTTCGATATTGCCCGGGCCCGCCGCGGCGCCGCCGGTCTCGAAAGCCGAAGCGTACCGCTTCCTTAACCAAGCGACTTTCGGCGCGACCGAAGCCGAAGCGTCGCGTTTGATCGCGCTCGGCGATTCGACGAACGCGTATGCACGCTGGCTCGACGCGGAATTCGCCAAGCCCGCCGCGGCGCAATTACAAGCGGTCGAACTCGGCTATCCGAACCCCGTTCCGACCGGCTTCAGCCCCGCGACCTTGCACACAAACCGTCTGGAGCAATGGTTCTACAACTCCTTGCGCGGTGACGATCAGTTGCGACAGCGCGTGGCGTTCGCGCTCTCCGAAATCATGGTCGTATCGCAGGTCGGTACGCTCACCAACTATCCGTTCGCCACCGCCGATTTCTACGACGTGTTGGCGCGCAATGCTTTCGGCAATTTCCGCTCCTTGCTCGAGCAAGTGTCGTTGCATCCGGCGATGGGCCTTTATTTGAACCTGCTGGGCAATCAAAAAGCCGTCGCCGGGACCAATTTGCGACCGGACGAGAACTACGCGCGCGAGATGATGCAGTTGTTCACGATCGGACTCGTGCAACTAAACATCGACGGAACCGAGAAAAAAGACGCGAGCGGGCAGCCGCTGCCGAGTTATACGCAAGACGTGGTCGAGGGCTATGCGCGCGCGTTCACCGGTTGGTCTTGGTCGTGCCCGACGACGCGACCCGCTTGCACCTGGACGACTGCAACGCCGCAACTCGCGCCGGTGTTCGGATACAACCAAGTCAAACCGTTGGTGCAATACGCCGCATATCACGAGACGGGGACCAAACAATTATTGAATTACGCCGGCGTGAGCTTGCCGAATGGTCAGTTGCCTGCGGGTCAGACCGGCGAGAAGGATCTACAGGACGCGCTCGACAATGCCTTCAATCACCCGAACGTCGGCCCGTTCCTCGCCAAACAATTGATTCAAAAACTCGTCACCAGTAATCCGTCGCCGGCCTACGTGCAGCGCGTCGCCGAAAAATTCAACAACGACGGCACCGGCGTGCGCGGCAATCTGGGTGCGGTGATCAAGGCGATCCTGCTCGATACGGAAGCGCGCAGCGTGGCGACCGGCAGCGCCGCGGCCAGAGCTGGTAAGGTCAAAGAACCTTTGTTGCGTGCCACGCAATTTTGGCGGGCCTATAACGTCAATTCGGCCAGCGGCAAGCTCGGCGTACAGCGCAATTTCATCGGCACCGCCAGCAATACTTTCGGACAAGGGCCGCAACAGGCCGCGTCGGTGTTCAATTTCTTCAGCCCGTTCTACGCGCCGCCCGGCGAGATCGCCAACGGCGATCTGGTCGCGCCCGAAATGCAGATCGCGACCGAATATTTCGCTGCGCAGCAGGCGAACTTCTATTACACCCAAGCCTTCGCGCGCACCCACCTGCAGGCGGCGGCATTGACTGCGGACGATATGTACATCGACGTGTCGGACGAATATGGTCTCGCGGCCGATTCCGAGGCGCTCGTCAATCGAGTCGCCGAGCGTTTGCTCGGCGGCAGTTCGCAGATTTCGGCGACGCTCAAAAGTGAGGTCAAGGCGCAGATCGAACGTACTGCGGTGACCACCACCAACCAGTCGACGGCGTTTCCGGTGCGCGTCGCCGATGCGATCTATCTCGTCGTCACCTCGCCTGAGTACGCGCTGCAGCGCTGATCGCACGGAGACCATCATGCTCACTCAGCGTCGTCAGTTCCTTCGTGCCGCAGCAGCCGGTGGTGTCGCTTATGCGTTCGGGCGCACGGCCGGCACGATCCAAGCGCAAATGAGCGCGGTCGGCGGCTTCCCGGACTACAAAGCGCTCGTTTGTTTGTTCCTATTCGGCGGCAACGATTCTTGGAATATGTTCGTGCCGACGAGCACCGCAGAATTCAACGCCTATTACAAAGCGCGCTCCGGCGGGACGGCGGCTAGCATCGCGATCGAAAAATCGGCGTTGCTGTCGGTGACGCAAGCGGGTCAGGTGGCGGGCGATCCCACCTACGGCTTTCATCCGAGCTTAGGCGGTGCGCGCGATTTGTTCGCGGCCGGCAAGCTCGCCGTGGTCGCGAACGTCGGCCCGCTCGTCAAGCCGACGACCAAAGCGCAATACACCACCGCGAGCACCACCGGCCATCCGCTGCCGCCGCAATTGTTCTCGCACAACGATCAACAAGATCAATGGCACAGTTTGCGCGCGAAGGCAGTCGTGCGCTCCGGTTGGGCGGGCCGCATCGCCGACGTGATGAACGCGCAAGTCGGCGGTCAGCAGCTCGCCGTGAATCTTTCTTTGTCCGGACAGACTTTCTTCCAAGCGGGCGACGTGGTCACGCCGTTCGTCATGGGCTCGACGGGTGCGACGACGTTCACCGGTTTCGGTACAACGGGCACCGCTCTCGGTCGGCGGAATGCGGTGCAGACGGTGTTGTCGTCGGCGACCGGTTCAAGCACCAACACCATGTACGAGCGTGCGCAGGCGCAAGTTACGCAACGCGCTGTGCAGTACGCCGATCGCATCAACACCGCGCTCGCCGGCTCCTACAATTTCGCCGCGCTGCCGAACACCGGCGTCGCCTTGTCCGCCTTGGCGACGCAGCTGCGCACGGTGGCGAAAATGATCGCCGTACGTTCGCAGTTGTCGATGACGCGCCAAATATTTTTCGTCTCGATCGGCGGCTTCGATCTACACGACAATCTGAACTCGCAGCATCCGGGGTTGCTGTCGCAGATCGGCGACGGGGTCAAATCGTTCTACTCCGCGCTCGCCGAAATCGGCATGGAGCAATCGGTGACGTTGTTCACGCAATCGGATTTCGCGCGCACGCTGACGTCGAACGGCGACGGTTCCGATCACGCCTGGGGTGGCGTGCAGTTCGTCGCCGGTGGCGCCGTGCGTGGTGGGCGTGTCTACGGCCAATATCCGCTGATCGAAATCGGTGCGGCGCAGGACGTTGGCGCGGGGCGTTTAATTCCGACCACATCGGCCGATCAATATGCGGCCACGCTCGCGAATTGGTTCGGCGTGCAGGACGCCGATCTCGCCAAGATCGCCCCCAGCCTCGCGAACTTCAGCCAGCGCAACCTCGGCTTCATGGTCTAAGGCGGCGCGCTCTAGAGGATGTAGCGGCTGACGTCCTCGTCGCGCGAGAGCTGTTCCAGCCGTTCGTCGACGTAACCGGCGTCGATGTCGATCGTACTGCCTCGACGATCGCTCGCCTCGAACGACAAAGTTTCTAGTAGTCGTTCCATCACCGTATGCAGACGCCGCGCGCCGATGTTCTCGGTGCGCTCATTAACGTGAAACGCGATTTCCGCGAGTCGACGTACGCCGTCCGCGAGGAACTTGACCTCGACACCTTCGGTACGCAGCAGCGCGGCATATTGCGTGGTCAGCGAAGCGTCGGGCTCGGTGAGAATGCGCACGAAATCATCGACCGACAGAGCAGCGAGCTCGACGCGGATCGGAAAGCGACCCTGTAATTCGGGAATCAAATCCGAGGGCTTGGCGACGTGAAAGGCGCCCGAGGCGATGAAGAGCACATGATCGGTTTTGATCGGCCCATATTTCGTATTCACCGTCGAGCCTTCGACCAGCGGCAGCAAGTCGCGCTGCACGCCTTCGCGCGATACGTCGGCGCCGTAACTATCTTGCCGCCGACACACTTTGTCGATTTCGTCGATGAAGACGATACCGTTTTGTTCGGCGTTGCGCAGTGCAGAGGCGCGCAATTCTTCTTCGTTGACGAGCTTGGCCGCTTCTTCTTCGAGCAACAGCTTCGCCGCTTCAAGCACCTTGAGTTTGCGCGGCCGCTGTTTGTTCGCACCTAAGTTTTGAAACATAGACTGCAACTGCTGTTGCATCTCTTCCATCCCGGGCGGCGCCATGATCTCGACGCCCGTCATCGGATTACGCAACTCGATTTCGATTTCGCGCTCGTCGAGTTGCCCTTCGCGCAATAACTTACGAAACTTTTGACGGGTTTCGGCGTCGCGCGGTTGAATCGGCTCATCCGTCGAAAAGCCCATCAAGCGAGGCTTCGGCAGCAAAGCATCGAGCAGACGCTCTTCGACGGCATCCGCCGCACGCTCGCGAACCCGCCCGGTTTCTTCCTCGCGCGCCATCTTGACGGCGACTTCGGCCAACTCTTTGACGATCGAGTCGACATCGCGACCGACGTACCCGACCTCGGTGAACTTCGTGGCCTCGACTTTGACGAACGGCGCTCTGGCGAGACGAGCGAGTCGCCTCGCGATTTCGGTCTTGCCGCAGCCGGTCGGGCCGATCATCAGAATATTTTTCGGGGTCACTTCGCCGCGCAGCGATTCGTCGAGCTGCATACGCCGCCAACGGTTGCGCAGCGCGATGGCGACGGCGCGCTTCGCGTCGTTCTGGCCGACGATATGTTTGTCGAGTTCGCCGACGATTTGCGGCGGAGTGAGCGCATCGGTCATGCCGAGAGCTCCTCGATCAACACGTTGCGGTTGGTGTAGATGCAGATGTCGGCGGCGATGCCGAGTGCGCGCTCGACGATCTCGCGCGCCGAAAGATCGGTGTTTTCGATGAGCGCTCGGGCAGCTGCTTGCGCGAACGGACCGCCCGAGCGCTGCCTTGACCGAGCAAACGCACCTTGCGGGCGTTGCCTTTCATGACCGTGTTGCCGAGCGTGACTTGACCGTCTCCGCCGATCGCGACCTTGCCGTTACGGCGCACACCCAAGATGGTGGTGCCGTGCGGATTGAAACCTTCGCTCATCATTTCTTCCTAGCGCGTGGATGAGAGAGATCGTAGATGCGGGCGAGGTGTTGAAAATCAAGGTGGGTGTAAACCTGGGTGGTCGCGATGTCTGCGTGACCCAACAATTCTTGGACGCCGCGCAGATCTTGGCTCGACTCGAGCAAATGCGAGGCGAAGGAGTGACGGAAGAGATGCGGGTGTACGTGCATCGGCAAGCCTTGTTCGCGGGCGCGACGCGCCACGCGGGCCTGAATCGTGCGCGGTGCGACCGGGCGACCTTCGCGACCGACGAACAACGCGGCACCGGCGGCGGGCGCGTAAGTCGCGCGTACCGCGAGCCAAGCGCGTAGTGCTTCGAGTGCACGCGAACCGACCGGCAGAATGCGCGTCTTGCCACCTTTACCGGTGACGCGCACGGTGCGATCTCCTACATCGAGATCGACGAGCGCGAGTCCACAAAGTTCTGCCAGACGCAGACCCGAGGAATACAACAGTTCCATGAATGCACGATCGCGCACCGCCAGCGGATCGTCGCCGGGAAAGTCGAGTAGTTTGCCCATTTGGTCGGCATCGAGCGTGCGCGGTAAGCGGCGTTTGCTCTTCGGTGCGCGAACGTCCAGCCCCGGGTTGTCGCGCACGACTTTCTCGCGCAGCAAAAACCGCATGAAACTGCGCACTGCCGAGAGGCGTCGTTGCACACTACGCGGTGCGAGGCCCCCGGCATGTGAGCGTGCGGCGAACAAGCGCAGGTGTTGGGCGTCGAGCTTGCGCCACTCGTCGATGCGCTGTGTGTCGCACCAACTCGCGAGTGCCGCGAGTTCGCGCAGATAGTTGTCGCGAGTGTGCGGCGAGAGTCGTCGTTCACCACCGAGATGGGCGCCGAAGCGATCAATCCAGGCGAGTGCGTCGGGCGTCACACCGCGGGTCCGACACCGAAGCGTGCGAGTGCCGCGTTGACGAGCTCGCCGATACGCTCCAAAAATTCCGTGCTGATGCCAGGGTGGAAACGCGCCGGGTCGGGACTCGCGAGCGCGAGCATGCCGCGCACACTACCACCGCCGACCGGCACGAGCGCGACCGACGCGATGTTGGCCGCATCGTGTGCGAATAAAAACGTGCGCTGCGGTTCACCGATTTGGCCGCAGCGCGCGCGGTCGTGACCGACCATGCCTTGCATGGTCTCGGGCAGATCGGCGGGCGCAACTAGGCGCGCGAGTGGCACACCGAAGTCGTCACGCATCGAAGCCTCGACGGCGTGCACCACTTGCGCCGCGTCATGGCAGTGCAGCAAACGCAGCGTGAGTTTATGGACGTTCGCTGCGAGAGCTTCGTTGCTACGAGCCACGTGCACGAGTTCAGCCAGACGCTCGCGATTCTCGATTTGACGATCGCGCAGCAACTTCACCTGTTTCTCGACCAAAGAAACCGCATTGCCGGCCGTGCCGTGCGACACCGAGAGACGTTCGAGCAACTCCGGGTGACGATCGAGAAAATCGGGGTGTCGCGTGAGAAAGTCGGCAACTTCTGCATCGGAAATCATCGTCATTCACTCCAGCGCGGCAATTCGCCGCGGAACGCCACGGCCGCAGGGCCGGTCATCCAAAGATTTTGTCCGGGACCCGCCCAGCGCAGATTCAGCGCGCCGCCCGGCAGCTGCAGGGTGACTTCGGCATCGAATAGATCCGCGGCCCGACCGATCGCCATCGCCGCGCAAGCGCCGGTGCCGCAGGCCTGCGTTTCGCCGACGCCACGTTCGAACACGCGCAGCCGACCATGTTGACGATCAACGATTTCGAGAAAGCCGACGTTCACACGACGTGGGAACGCGGCGTGCTGCTCGAGCGCGGCACCGTCGGTGGCGACCCTGGCGGTCGCGACGGACGGCACGCGAATGACGATATGCGGGTTACCCATCGACACCGCGCCGAAGTGGATTTCTTTGCCGGCGACGTCGAGCGAGTAGCCGTCAGACACGATCCGTGCGCGGGTGGTGTCGAAGGGCAGCGCTGTCGGGTCGAACACCGGCACACCCATGTCGACCGACACCATGCCCGGCGCTTCGAAGCGCGCTGCGACGACGCCACCGGCGCATTGCATGCGCAGTTCACCAGACGAAGCGCGACCGTCGAGACGCAACCATTCGGCGACGCAGCGCGCGCCGTTGCCGCATTGTTCGACTTCACCGCCGTCGGCGTTGAAGATGCGGTAGTACGTTGCGGTACTCGCATCCCGCGCCGGGGTCAGCACGAGCGCTTGATCGAAGCCGATGCCGGTGTGGCGGTCGGCGAGTGCGCGCCATTGCGCGGCGCTCGGCAATCTCGTTTCGTCCCGCGTTTCGAACACGACGAAATCGTTACCGAGCCCGTGCATTTTGGTGAAGGCGATCGTCATGCGAGCGCGGCTCGGTCGCGATAGAGACAGCGATCTTGAATCGTCACTATGCCGGCGTTGCGCGCGCGGGCCGCAGCAGCATCGTCGATCACACCGTCCTGCAACCACAGCGCCGGCATTCTTAGACGAATGCAATCGTCGACGATCGCTGCAACGTGTTCCGACTTGCGAAATACGTCGACGAGGTCGACACGTTCGTCCGGCGCGAGCACTTCGTGCACACGATCGAGCGATGGCACGCAACGCTCGCCCAAGATTTCGCTCGCGCCCGGCGTCACCGGGATGATGCGATAGCCGAAATTTTGCAAAGCTTTCGCGACACCGTGGCTCGGACGGGACGGGTCGGCACTGAGGCCGACGACCGCGATGGTGCGGATGCGACGCAGCAGCGCGGCGATGGTCTGCGCATTCGGGTTTTCGAACGGTGCGAACAATTCGCTCTTCAAGCGATAGATCGCCGAGATGTCTTCGTCGCCGTAACCCGCATCGATCAAGGTCGTATATTCGCGCAGCACGTCCTCGACCACCGGCAGCGCCGCACCGCTCGCTGCAGCCATCTCGCGACAAATCTGCAAATCTTTGGCGTGCAGCTTGATGCGGAAGCCGGGTGGATATGCTTCGCGGATCATGAACGGCGCGCGGTGCACGAAGTACCACGAGGAGCCCGCGCCTTGGCCTAGCGTCTCGACTACACGCTCGAGCGGCAGACCTTGTGCACGTGCGAACGCCATCGCCTCGCCGACGGCGCGAATGATACCGGCGCACATGATTTGATTGGTGGCTTTGGTGCTTTGACCGGCGCCGCTCGGCCCGAACCAGCGCACGGTCTTGCCCATCGCTTCGAGCACCGGCCGCGCAGCTTCGAACGTCGCTGCTTCGCCGCCGCACATCACGGCGAGCGTGCCGTGCTTTGCGCCTTCGGTGCCGCCGCTCACGGGGCAGTCGAGAAAATGCGCACCACGCGCCGCGAGCAATTCGGCAGCGCGCCGCGCCGTGTTCGCGCTCACCGTCGAACAGTCGATGACGAGCGTGCCGGCGCGCACGGCAGGCACGAGGGCGTCGATCACGGCGAGTACGTCAGCATCGGCGGCGACGCAGATCACGAGTGCATCGCATTCGCTCGCGAGCGCAGCGAGCGTCACCGGTGCCGTGCAGCCGAGCTCGGCGGCGAGCGCGTGTGCTTTGTCGGCGCTGCGATTCCACACGCCGTGCAGCAGACCGGCTTTGTGCAGATTGCGCGCCATCGGCACGCCCATCGCCCCGAGACCGATAAAACCGGTTTTCATGCGCGCATTTTAAACGGCGCAGCGCATCGGGGCGGTACAAAGCGACGCGCAGAGCAAAAAAAGAGCGGGTCACCTTGCGATGACCCGCCCAACGGGGGGAAAACCGCCAGCGCGCGATTAGTTCGTGTAGGCGCGCTCGTTGTGTTCGGTCGTGTCGAGACCTTCGCGTTCCGCTTCCTCGCTGACGCGCAGTCCGACGGTCAGATCGGCCACTTTGTAGGCGATGAAGGCGGCAATCGCGGACCACACGATCGTGACGCCGACCGCTTTGGCCTGGATCAACACCTGCGTCGGGATCGGGTTCGAGCCGACTGTCACCGTCACCCAATCGGTGACGAGGCCCGGGCCGCTTAGTTCCTGCGTGTTGAACACGCCGGTGAGCAGCGCGCCCAAAATTCCGCCCAGACCGTGCACGCCGAACACGTCAAGCGAGTCGTCCGCGCCGAGCAGACGTTTGAGGCCCGATACGCCCCAGAAGCAGACGAGCCCCGCGGCGATGCCGATGATGAGCGCGCCCATCACACCGACGTTACCGGCTGCGGGCGTGATCGCGACCAGACCCGCGACGGCACCCGAGGCTGCGCCGAGCATCGATGCGTGACCGCGCAACGCCCACTCGATTGCCGACCACGCCAACACGGCGCCCGCCGTGGCGAGGAACGTATTGAGGAAGGCGAGGGCCGCCGAGTTGCCGGCTTCGAGTGCCGAACCGGCGTTGAAACCGAACCAGCCCACCCACAACAGCGCAGCACCGACCATCGTGTGTACGACGTTGTGCGGCGGCATTGGCTCGCGTCCGTAACCGACGCGCTTGCCGACCATGTACGCGCCAACGAGACCGGCGACGCCCGCGTTGATGTGCACCACCGTGCCGCCTGCGAAATCGAGCGCACCCCATTGCCACAAAAGTCCGGCCTTGGCGTTCATCGCATCAACGACATCGGCGCCAGTGTAGGCATCCGGCCCCATCCAGAACCACACCATGTGCGCGACCGGCAGATACGCGAGGGTGAACCACACCACCATCACGATCAGCACCGCTGCAAACTTCATGCGCTCGGCGAACGCGCCGACGATGAGACAGCAGGTGATGCCGGCGAACGTAGCTTGGAAAGCGGCGAACAAAATTTCTGGGATGTAGACGCCTTTGCTAAACGTCGCCGCCAGCGGAAACGTACCGCTAAACGGTTCAAAGATACCGTTCATGAACAAGCGACCTGTGCCGCCGATGAAGGCGTTGCCTTCGGTGAAGGCGAACGAGTAGCCGTAAAGGCACCACAACACCACAATCAAAGAAAATCCCACCATGACCTGCATCAGGACCGAGAGAATGTTCTTCGAGCGCACCAAGCCACCGTAAAAGAGCGCAAGCCCCGGTACGGTCATGAGTATCACGAGCAACGTCGCGACCAACATCCAGGCGTTGTCGCCTTTGTTCGGCACCGGCGTGGCGTCGGCGAGCGCGAGCGCGGGTGCGAATGCGGTGAGCGCTGCGGTCGCGCGGTAAATCCATTTCGGGGTGGTCATGGGCTTCTCTCCGTACACGTCGTGAATCAAGTGGCCGATACACCGGTTTCACCGGTGCGGATGCGAACGGCTTGTTCGATGTCGGTCACGAAAATTTTGCCGTCGCCGATGCGACCGGTGCGACTCACGTTCGCGATCGCATCGACGACCGGCTCGACGATGGCGTCGTCGACGGCGATTTGTACGTGCGTCCGCGGCGCGAAATCGATCAAATAATCGGCGCCGCGGTAGTACTCGCGATGCCCGCGTTCGGTGCCGTAACCGAGCGACTCGGTCACCGTCATGCCCTGCACGCCGAGATGCGCGACCGCGAGCTCGAGGTCGCCGAGTTTGAACGGCCGGATGATGGCGGTGATCATCTTCATCGTTGCGAGGGCGAGCGGCGCTTCCATGTGAGTGAATCGATGGGTTCGTTGGTCGAGACGGTCGATGGTGAAACTGTGCGTACGGACGTCGAATACGACGCGCCGGCCGTGCACGCCGCGCGGTATCCTTACCTCCGCCCACAGCGTGCCGAAACGGGTTTTGCAGATTCCGTGCCAGCGCTTTTTAGGGTGCACGGTGCGTTTTCGCCCCCTCGAACGCACCGTTTTGGGTCCGCTAGCACTCGCTCGTGCGTCAATTAGGGGCAGTCGGAGGTTCGTGATGATCAAAATCGAAGAGCTCGCGCGTCGTCTCGGTGACAGCGTCCCGCCCGCTTTGCGCGAGGCACGCCACGACCTCGAAGAAAATTTTCGTGCCGTGTTGCGAGCCAACCTGAGCAAGCTCGACCTCGTCTCGCGCGACGACTTCGACGTGCAAAGCAAAGTGCTCGAACGAACGCGCGCGCAACTCGAAACCCTTGAGCGGCGCATCGCCGAACTCGAAGCGCAGATCGCTGCCAGCGCGTCGGCCAATCGCCGCGACTGAGGCGGTCCCGATGGCGGTTTCGCGCGTGGCATGTCGCGCGCAGGAGGGGCTCACCGCGCCGGCGGTCGAGGTCGAGGTGCATCTCGGCGCCGGCTTGCCGAGTTTCACCATCGTCGGCTTGCCCGCTACCGAAGTCAAAGAAAGCAAAGAGCGAGTGCGCGCAGCGCTCGTGAATTCGGGCTATGAATTTCCCGCCGGCCGCATTACGGTGAATCTCGCACCCGCCGACTTGCCGAAGGACGGCGGCCGCTTCGATCTCGCGATCGCAATCGGAATCTTGCTTGCCTCGGGGCAACTATCAATCGATGGCGATCGCCACGCACCACGCGCCGAAATCTTAGAACTTTTGGGCGAACTCGGTCTCGACGGTGAAGTGCGCGCGGTACGTGGGGCGTTACCCGCTGCGGTCGCGGCACATGCCGCCGGTCGCGCGTTGATCTTGCCGGCGGCGAACCTCGACGATCTGCGTTTCATGCCCGAGGTGTGTGCATATGGCGCACGCTCGTTGCGCGAGGTTTGTGGTCATCTCACCGGCGTAGAAAAAATTTCTGCGGCGCAGTTCAGCGGACCGGCGCCGCGCGCCGCTGCGACGGACGAACATTCGCCGACCCTCGAAGATCTGTGCGGCCAAGCCGAAGCCAAGCGCGCGCTGGAAGTGGCCGCCGCCGGCGGTCACGGATTGTTACTCGTCGGTCCGCCGGGCTGTGGCAAAAGTATGCTCGCGCAGCGTTTGCCGGGCTTGTTACCACCCTTGCATGCGGACGAAGCCTTGGAGGTCGCGATGATCGCTTCGGTGGCATTGCGTCCGGGTGCGATCGCGGCGACGCAGATCGAGCGACCGTTTCGCGCGCCGCACCACACGGCCTCGGCCGGCGCGATCATCGGTGGCGGACCGCGTAGCCTGCCCGGCGAAATCACGCTCGCGCACCGCGGCGTATTGTTCCTCGACGAATTGCCGGAGTTCGAACGTCGCGTGCTCGAGGCGTTGCGCGAGCCACTCGAGAGCGGCACGGTTTCTTTGGCGCGCGTCGGTGGTCGCGCCGAGTATCCGGCCGGATTTCAATTGATCGCAGCGATGAACCCGTGCCCCTGCGGACACGCCGGCGATGCCACGCGCCGTTGTCGCTGCAAGAGCGTCGAGGTCGAGCGTTATCGACGCCGACTCTCGGGGCCGCTACTCGATCGCATCGACTTGCGGGTTGCGCTCGCTGCCGTGTCGGACGCCGATCTCGCCGCGCACCGTGCGCGTACGTCGCAGGCGGACCGTCAACCCCAGCAGACGCGATGTGCACGCATCGTCGCTGCGCGCGAACGTCAATGGCGTCGACAAGGCTGTCTGAATGCCACGCTGGACGGCGCCGCCCTCGAGCAGCACGCGTCGCTCGAACCGTCGGCACAACAACTTTTGCTACGTGCACGCGCGCTGCGTGGGCTCAGCATGCGTGGTTTGCAGCGTTGCTTGCGCGTGGCGCGCACGCTCGCCGATCTCGAGGCCAAAAATGCGATCGGCGACGTAAACGTCGCCGAATCGTTGCGCTTGCGCAGCGCGCTCGATGAAGACGCGAGCGACCGCGCCTAGAAAAATCGCAGACGCTTTACTTCGCGAGCCCCACCATGTGATCGACTGCCGACTTGACCAGCTCGTCGGTCAGATCGGTGCGACCGCCCTTGGCCGGCATGACGCCGCCTTTGCCGTTGTAGCCTTCGAGCGCGTGCTTATAGAGAGTCGCTTGCCCTTGGGCGATGCGCGCACTCCATGCACTCTTGTCGCCGGCCTTCGGCGCACCACCGATGCCTTGCGCATGACAGGCACCGCAGACGGTTTCATAGGTTGACAAGCCGTCGGTCGGCAGCGTGAGTGCCGCGGTCACGGCGGCGCCGGCAGCGGGCTGGATGGTGAGCGCCGAGTTGTCTTGTCCGGCGACGGCGACGCGGGCGCCGGTGACGCGCGCATCGACCTCGCTCACATAGCGAGCCTCGGAGGTACGCTTCGCAGTTTGGAGGTCGTGACCGACCGCGCGCGCGAACGCGAAGATGAGGATCGTGATCAGCACGAGCAGCCCGATGACGAGGCTGAAGATGTTGAAGAACTTGGAGTCCGAGGTGGCCACTATGTTTTCCCGCGTCAACGTGTAATTCGGAGGGCCGGGAGTATAGCCGCTCGTCGCGCGCGCTCCCAAGTCGCTCGGCCGCGCTCGGGCCCGCCGCCACGGGGTGGCCGTCCGTGGGCGGTGCGACGTGCGCAGCGGCGTCGGTCGGCGACAATCGAGCGCATGGATCGCGAGGCGAGAATCGCCGTGGTGGGTGCGGGGATTTGCGGTATGACCGCCGCCTTGGCGCTCGCGCGCTGCGGATTCAAGAGAATTTCCGTGTTCGAACGCAGCGCCGCGCTCGGCGAGGTCGGCGCTGGGCTCACGCTCAGCCCGAATGCCACCCGCGCCTTGATCGGCCTCGGGCTCGGCGACGACCTCGAGCGTGACTGCGACGAGCCGCACACCGGCCTCACCCGGCATTGGCGCAGCGCTGCGATACTCACACGCAGCGAGCGTGGCGCTGCGATCCGCGCGCGTTACGGCGCGCCGTATTTTCAAATTCATCGCGCCGATCTGCTCGACATGCTCGTGCGAGCGGTCGCTCGTCAACCCTCGATCGAACTGCATACGGCGCATGCCTTAGTCGGTTTGGAATCGCGCGGCGACGCGACCGAACTCGCCTTCGCGAACGGTGCGCGTGTCCTCGCGGACGCCGTGCTCGGTTGCGACGGTTTGAAATCAGCCGTGTGTCACGCTTTGTTCGGTGTGACGCCCGCCGAATTCAGCGGCTACATCGCGTGGCGCGGACTCGTGCCGCAGAGCGTGCTCGCGCGACCGCTCGAACCGCCCGCGCAACTTTTCATCGGTATCGAGCGGATGTTCATGCGCTATCACGTGCGCCACGGCTCGCTCGTGAACGTCGTCGCGGTCGCACGTTCGGACGGTTGGACCGACGAAGGCTGGATGATTCCGTCGACCATCGAAGAACTTCGCGCGCAGTACGACGGTTGGCACGAAGATATTGCAGACACCATTTTGCATCTGCCGCCGGCGCAATGCTTCAAGTGGGCGATCCACGTTCGACAAGCACTCCCACGTTGGCAGCAAGGCAACGTCGTGGTCGCCGGCGATGCGGCACATCCTATGGTGCCGTTCATGGGTATGGGCGCAGCACTCGGCATCGAGGACGGCGTGGTGCTCGCCCGCGCGCTCGCTACGCATGGCGAGGTCGGCTCCGCGCTGGTCGCGTTCGAACGCGCGCGTCACGAACGTGCGAGCTTCGTGCAGCGTGAGTCCGCGCGCCGTGGACTGCGTTTGATGTCGCACGACCCGGATTCCTTCGGCCGCACACAAGAAGTTTCGGAAGATTCTTTGGGGCTGTTTGCGTACGACGCACACGCCGTCGCGGTCTAACTCACCAACCCAAAAAATTTGCGAAGGCGTTGGCACTGCGACGTGTACCGTCGCGGCTCAAGTGCGTGAGATCGCCCGACATCAAAGCTGGCCTTGCACGCGCCCACTCGTACGCGCTGCCCGCACCACCCATGAACCGTTGCCAATCGAAGTGGCGACAGCCGCGCTCCACCGCGATCTGTGCTTGAATTTCGTTGATTCGCACATGCAAGCGCGCATGACGCAGTCGATCGACGCGACCTTTGCGCGCGCGAACGCCGCGATCGGGTGGGCCGAGTAAGACGCATTCGGCTTGCGGAAACGCCGCGCGTAAATTCGTCACCGCTTTCGATAATGCAGCGCGATAGTTGCGCGGTTCGAAGGCATTGTTCGCCTCGTTGGTGCCGTACTCGAGCACCACCAAT
This sequence comes from Gammaproteobacteria bacterium, assembly GCA_010027845.1. Lineage (GTDB taxonomy): Bacteria > Pseudomonadota > Gammaproteobacteria > Steroidobacterales > Steroidobacteraceae > UBA964. Next base: position 12,106 of record RGUL01000012.1, on the reverse strand, counting down.
TCCGGTGACGCGATGCCCGGCGCAGCCGCGAGAATCGCAGGATCGAGCTCGGACCATGGCGTGACCGTCGCGCCGGGAATCGCGAACACGTCGAGTCGCACCGTTTGTGGCGAGAGCGAGGGGCGCCAAGGCGCGATACCGCGCAGCGCGACCCGCCCCGTGAGAACGCGTAAGCGCAGTGTGCCGATCGCACGGTCTTGTGCGAGCGTGAGCTCGCCGACGCCCTGTGCATCACCTTCTAGTGAGATGCGACGGGGCGCGTCGTCGTCGAACACGAGTTCGATGGTCGCCGCAGTGCCGTCGTCGGCCGCGTGTGCTTCGAAGGCGAGCCGTAGGCCGAAGGCGTCGGCTACGCCGTCCGCGTCGCGCAAGTCCAACCAAAGATAGGCGTCGGGTGTGTTGGTCTCGAATTTGGCGAGCGCCGGACCGAGATCGGCACTGCCGTCGGATTTTTTTGTTGTGTACGCGGCGACGAAGCGCCAGTTGCGACTGGCACAAAAGTTTCGCACGGCGATCCCGACGCCCGGGCGGTCGAAGTAGGGTGCGATGAAGTTACGCCGTACCGCGAGGCCGCGCGCCTCGAGTACGCGCTGCAGTTCGGCTGCGAACGTCGGTGCAGCAAGGTGACTGTCGCCCCATAAGGCGACACTGCGCGGAAGCGGTCGTGCATCGGCGGCGCGGGCGATGATCGTCGGCCGAAGTTCGTCGTCTCGCATTCGTAGCGGGCGATGCGCGTCGGCAGGACAAACGAGCGGATCGTCTGCAGCGAATGCGATCGGCGGCAAGGAGGCGAAAACACTCGCGATCAGCGCCACGATCAAAAAACTCGCTCGGCCTCTCATGTCGCCGGTTTGATCGGGGCTGCGGTCGCTGCAGCGGTGGCCGCCGCGGTCGCGGTGTCATAGACACCGGTGGCGGGTAGTTCGAGCAAAGTTTGCAAATCGCGCACCGCCTGCCCGCGTTGGCCGGGCCGGAATTTTTGTTTGAGCAAACTGTCGGGCGTGAACATCATCAGCGTCGGTCGGCCGATGACGCGCAGACAACCCCAACCGAAAAATCCCACGGGCTCTTGCATGCTGCCGTCCGGCCGTAGCCAGCCTTGGGTTGAGATCCGATTGGCGATGACGATTTGTTGCTCGGGTGTAGCTTTGTCGGGCGTCTCGGCAAATTCGCCACCCCCCCACTCACGCCACGAGCCGACATAAATTCCGAGTCCACCCGCGAACTCGCCACCATCACTCCAATTGGAGTTGGACTCGCAGCGTGCCATTTCGCGCCAAAAAGAATCGGCTGCGATCGGTTCGGGGTAGCGCACCAGCGTCGGTGAATAATCTTGTGGTTCGGACGGCTCGGGTTCCACCGGCCGCAGTGCGTCGCGCAAATCGGCGGGTACGGCGACGTCGACGGTCAACTTGCGAAATCGTCCGGCTTTCACGATGCCGGCGACGTAGGCGCGTTTACCCGCGCTCGAGAGATGGATGCCGTCGGTGACGAAAAACTCCGGTTTGTTCGCCGACGCGCGCTCCCAATCGATCAGCACGGCGTTCGGATAGCGGGGAATGACTTCTTTCAGCAGCGCGTTGTTCGCGGTCATCCAGCGTCGCGGTACGCGCGAGTTCATGAACAGCACTTGCTCGCGATCGCGCAGCAGATCGAGCATCTTGCGCAACTGCTGTTCGGTGACGTAGCCGTTGGTGCCGAGGTGGATCAAAACTTTTGGCCGTAGCTCGCCGGCCGCCTGGATGCCTTGCAAAAGTTGCAGCATGTCCGCGGCCTGCCAGCCGACTTGGGCGTAAACGACGGCGTCGTCCAGCGTCGCCTCTACAGTCGCGCGAGCGCCTAGCGCGACCGAGTCGCCGACCACCGTCACGCCGCCGGCGTAGCGCACGCCACGCTCGAGCAGTACGGTGTCTTCGCGTGCGCGCGGCGGCTCGATCTTCGCAAGCAAGGCTGCTTCGGCGGCGGCGCGTGCCGCCTGTGCGGCGGCGTAGTCGGTGCGCAGCGCGAACGCCTGCGCGACGGCGATCGCAGCGACCACGAGCCCGATGGCGTAACGCGGTGCGAGTACTCGACCGGTCGTCGCGCGACCGAGGATCGGTGCTTCGACGTAGCGATACGAGAGCGCGGCGACGCCGAGCGTCAAAGAAATACGCAGCGCGAACGCCGGCCAGGGATCGAGTGGCAGATCGATCTCGGGTCGCGTGAACAGATAGATCGGCCAATGCCAAAGATAGATGCCGTACGAGCGCTCACCCAGCCAGCGCAAGGGCTGCAGATCGAGTAGCGCGCCGAAGCTGCCGCCCGGCTGAATGCAGGCGACGATCAACAGCACGCCGCAGAGTGCGGCGGCAGCGAAGCCATAAGGGTACAGCCAGCCGCTGTTCTCGCCGAGGGTCGCAAATAGACCGAGCGTCGCGAGCAGAGCACCCGAACCGGCCGTGAAGCCCGCGGCATGCGCGAGCCGTGTGCGCAGCACCGCGTCGTCGGTGATTCGACGCGCGAACGCAGCGAGCGCAGCGCCGGCGAGCAAGCCTAGCGCGTGGGTGTCGGTGCCGAAGTAAACACGACTTACGTCGACGCGTTCGGGATAGCCGAGCTGCGTTGCGAGCGTGTGCATCCAGAGTGCGGAAGCGATGGCGAGCACGATCGCGGCATAGCCGAGTGCGATGCGGCCTCCGACGCGCAGAAATCCGAGCACCACCAGCGGCCAGAGTAGATAGAACTGCTCCTCGATCGCCAACGACCAAAGATGTTGTAGTAACGGTTGGCGACCGGTGAATTCGAAGTAAGTGGTTTGCTGGGCGATGAAGTGCCAATTGGTCAAAAAAAGCGCGGAGGCGAACGTATCGTCGCGCAACCGACCGAGCGCATCCGGTGCGGCGACACAGGCGAGGATGGTCGCCGCCGCGACCATCATGAAGAGCGCGGGCAGCAAGCGCCGTGCCCGGCGGGCGTAGAACGCGAGCGGTGCGACCGTGCCGCTACGTTCGACTTCGTCGATCAAAAGTCGGGTGATGAGGAAACCCGACAGCACGAAAAACAGATCGACGCCGAGGTAGCCGCCGCGCGCGAACGCGAAGTCGGCGTGGAAGAACATCACCGCCACGACCGCGAGCGCCCGCAGGCCGTCTAGGCCTGGCAGGCGCCGCGAGTCGTCGGCCGCCACCGTCTGCACGGGTGGCAAAAATCAACTCAAAAGTACGCGGCTCACTTGCCCTGCAGTGCAGCGAGATCGGCGAGCACGAGCTTCGAGTGACCGTCAGGATTCACGGCGCGGTAGTACTTCGCGATCTTGCCTTGCGGGTCGATGATGAAGGTATCGCGTCGCGCGACGTTGTAAATCTTGAATTGCGGATAGTCGACCAGCGCGCCGTACGACTTGGTGACCTCGGTCTTCGCATCTGACAGCACCTGGAACGGCAGGCTATATTTTTCCGCGAAATCTTTTTTGGAAGTGACCTCGTCGACGCTGACGCCCAGGATCACTGCGTTGGCTTTACGAAAGGCGAAGATATCGTCACGGAAGCCGCAAGCCTGCGTGGTGCAGCCCGGCGTGAAGTCCTTCGGGTAGAAGTAGAGCACGACCCACTTGCCTTTTTGATCGGCGAGCGACACGGACTTGCCGCTCTGATCCTGCAAAGTGAAAGCCGGTGCTGGCGTGCCGACTGCCGGGGTCGGCGTTTCGGTGGCGGCGTGACCGGCGCGGGCTGCGAGCACCGCGACGGCGAGTGTGAGTGCGAAGCGAGTGAGACGTGAAGCCATTTCGAATCTCCGTTTCAAAAAGTCACCCCGGGTGGAGTCCGGGGATCGGAGTATCGAACTGCTTGCGATCCACTTGCAACAGTTGCGGGAATTCGCTGGCTGCGCGTCGGCGGAACTCGAGCGGTAGTTCGTCGATATCGCGCAATTTATAGCCGCGCCAGATCGCGAACATGTGGCCGGGCGTTTTGCCCATGTTCATCCATGCCGGCCACGGGAACACGTAGCCACCGGAGACCTCCGCCGGTAACCACTCGAGCCGCGAGTCGTCGAACGATTTCGCAGGTGTCGATTCGCAGCCCATTTCTATAAAGGTCACTGGCCAGCCTGCCGGTGCGACGCGAATCGCATCGAGCTTCACGTAATCACCTTCACGACGGAAGACGCGATATTCGGGTCGTGGTGCGACACCCGGCGCGTCGAGTCGAATGATGCCACTCGGCGAAATCACCGAGCCCGGGTCGGAGGTGAGCGCCATCGGCGGAACTTTGACGCGCTCGCCGGTGAGCGGATTCAGCACGTCGTCGACGAACGCGCCGGAGTCGAGTGCGCGCGGAAACGAAAGATTGTGGCCGTGCATGCGATAGCGGTCGGTACCGATGCGTCGGTGATGCGAGAGCTCGATACCCTCCCAACGTACGACTGGCACGGGCGCGCTGCCGACCGGAATTGCGACCATCGTGAAGTGATACCAATGCAGTACGTCCGCCTCGTCGGCGAGGCTGCGTTGTACGCGTAAGCCTTGACGAAACCGTGTGATCGGGTCGAACTCCAAAAAATTCGACGTCCAGTGCGTCGTTTTGTGTGGTGCAGCGAGCGCGTCGACGGTCGAACTCGTCGCTGCGATCGAGCCGGCGAGCAAGGTTTTTAAAGTTACGCGTCGGTCCATTGGGCGAGCTCCGGTCGTATGGGGCGGTCGAATTCTTGCCAGCGCGGGCGCAGCAGTTCGGGATTTTCGCGTGCGAGTCGCGCGGCGAATTCGCGCGGCAGACGCTCGGGTCCTGCGAGTTTACGACCGCTCCAGGCGCCGAGCATGTGACCTGCGCGGTCAGCCATGTTCATCCATTTCGGAAACGGGAACACGTAGAAGCCGGAGGTTTGATAACGCAACGACGTGACGCGTGGATCGTCGAAATCTTTGCGCGCGACGCTGCTCACCGAGCTTTCGATGAATTGTCGCGGCCAACCGTCCGGCGTCGGCCGTATGTGTTCGGCTTTCACGAGATCGTCTTCGTAGCGCACGACGAAATGAGTATCGAGCCAACGCACCGCTGGCGCGTCGAGTGGCAGATATCCACGCGGTCCGTGCAGCACGCCGGGGTCGCCCAATAATTTCATCGGCACAACGTCGAGCGCCGCACCGCCGAACGGGTTGGCGACCTGCGTGACGAAGTCACCGTTGCCGAGATCGCGCGGGTAACTGACGTTGTGCGCGTGGATGCGCCAGACGTCGTCGCCGACGCGACGAAAATACGAAAACTCCATTCCCTCGAAGCGCACCACGGGTTGCGGTCGCTCGCCGTCGGGCAGCGCATACATCAAAAATTGATAGCAGGAGAGCGCCGTACCTTCGTCGCGCCAATCCCGCTCGAAACGAAACAGCGTGCGAAACCGCTCGCGTGCGTTAGCGAATTTCAGAATGCCCTCGGCGGGGCGCGCGGTCGGGTCGGCGGGCGCGGTTGCGCTCGCCCCTGCGGCAGCGGTCGCGGCCGCAGCGCCGAGCGCGGCAGCACCGAGCAACCACTGGCGGCGGGAGGGGTCCTCGGGCCCGAATAGCGCGTGCAAGGTGTGGATCAAAGGGTCTCCGAGGTTGCGGTTCCGGTCGATTTTGGCGGTTAATCGGCAGGGTGGAAAGCAGGGGATGACCATGCGCCGGTGCGTAGCGATATTTTTGATGGTGATGTTTAGCGGTTGGTCGGCCATCGCGGCGGGTGCCGCCGCGATGCGCGATTGCGCGCAATGCCCGGAATTGGTGCGGATTCCTGCCGGCACGTTCCTCATGGGCGCCGACATCGAAGAGCCACGACGACTCGGTTTGCCGGAATTTTGGGCGAAACGTGAACAGCCGAAACATCGGGTGCGAATTGCGCGCGGCTTCTCGATCGGCAAATACGAGGTGACGCGCGGCGAGTTCGCCGTGTTCGTGTCCGAGACCGGCTACGCGCCTGCGCCGGGTTGTTGGCATTTCGTCGGCACCGAATGGTTGTTCGACGGCGAGCGATCGTGGGCCGATCCGAAAATCGATCAGAGCGACGATCATCCGGTCACCTGCATCAATTGGCACGACGCAGTCGCCTACGTCGAATGGTTGAGTCGAAAAACCAAGGCGCACTACCGACTACCGAGCGAGGCCGAATGGGAATACGTCGCCCGCGCCGGTACCCAAACGGCGTATTGGTGGGGCGACGATGTCGCGGACGTTTGCCGTTACGTGAATCTCGGTGATCTCGACGCGCAAGATAAATTCGGCTGGGATCGCACGCACATCAAATACGACGCGCTCGGCGACTGGAAAGGCCAGCCATGTCACGACGGCTATCCGACCCTTGCGCCGGTACACGCGACGGTTGCGAATCCGCTTGGCGTCTTCGGTTTACTCGGTAACGCCAACGAATGGGTCGCGGACTGCTGGAACGACGATTACCGCACGGCGCCGGCGGACGGCGCGGCGCGTCTCGTCGGCGCGGACTGCGGTTTACGTGCGATGCGCGGTCAGGGTTGGACGGCCAACGCGTCGAGCACGCGGCCGGCGTTTCGGCTGAAGATGAACGCGACCGATCGACGGTTTACGTTCGGTTTCCGCGTGGTGCGCGAGTGACGATCTGCCGACCGATATCGCGCAACGCGCGCTGTACCGTGGCAAAGCCGCGCGGCGTCAGTTCGACGCGTTTGCGCCGCCGAGTGCCCGGAAAAAATCGTACTCGCACGAGCTGCGCAGCGATCAGTTCGTCGAGATTGCGACGCGCGGAGGCGTACGGTGCGCCCGAGGCGCCCGTGGTCGAGAGCATGTCGAGCTCTACACCCTGCAACCGTGCCGCGTACAGCGCACTCAACAACGCCCACTTCGTTTGCGCGACCACCACGTCGCCGAACATCTTGCGGCGAACGGCGTCGACCTTACCGAGTGCCGCGATGACGTCGAGTGCTGTCGCGGTGGAGCCGGATTTTTTTGCGCGCGTTGCCATGCTCAAAATTATCCGCCGATGAGCACAGTCACGGAATATCCTGCGAACGCAGGATGCGCAGCGATCGAGCACGACGCGCGCCACGTCCATTTGATCGACGACGATCTACCGACGCTGCGCGCTTTGACGAGAATGCTGCGCCAGCTCGGGTACACCGTTCACCCGTACGCCAGCGTCACCGAATATCGCCGAGCACCACGCGACGAGGTCCCGGCGGTGTCGGTGGTCGACATGCGTCTCAATGGTGAATCGGGGCTCGCCGTGCAAACCCTGTTGCGCGACGAGTCTTGCGTCATGCCGGTGATTTTCATCAGCGGCGAGAGCAGTACGCGGGAGACCGTGCTGGCCATGAAGGCAGGTGCACACGAGTTTCTCGCCAAGCCCGTCCGAGCAAAAACTTTGACTGCCGCCATCGACTCCGGGCTCGCACGTCACGCGGCGCTGCGCGCGCAACGCGATGCCCATCAACTTGCCACGCAACGTCTAAAATCTCTGTCGCCCCGCGAACGCGAGGTTTTTCATCTGCTCGCGCGGGGTTCGAACAACGCCCAGATCGTCGCCGCCCTCGACATCTCGCTGCCGACCGCCAAGCAATACAAATCCGAAGTGATGCGCAAGCTCGCACTCGATTCGCTGGTCGCGTTGATCGAATTCAACGATTCTTTGGGCGACGGTGGAGCGAAGGCCTAAGCGTGCGTTGGATAGACGTCGTTTGGTCCGCGGTCGCCGGTGCGTGCTGCACCTTCGCGATCGTTCACGGTCTCGTCTGGTGGCGTCGCCGCGAGGCCGTGTTGAACGGCCTGTTCTCGCTGATCGCGGTGGTCGCAGCGACGCTCGCGCTCACCGAACAGCGGTTGCTCAACTCGGATTCGATCGACGCGTACGCGTTTTGGCTGCGTCTCTACATGGTCCCGGTTTTTTTACTGCTGGTCGCGTTGTTGCTCTACACCCGGCGTTCGATGCCCGCCGCCAAACACTGGCTCGGTTGGCTTGCGATCAGTCTGCGCGTACCGTTGATGTTGATTCTGTTTTTCGACGGCAGTACACGACTCTACTTCGAAATCACTGCACTACGGAAACCCGAATTCTTCGGTCAGCCGCTCGCGGTGGTCTCGACCACGACCGGACCTTTGGTATACGTCGGTCAAGCCTCGCTCGCACTGTTCACCATCTATCTCGTCGACGCAGCGCGGTGCGCGTGGCGGGCCGGCTTCGTACAACGTGCGCGGCTCGTCGGCGCGTTTGCATTGCTATTCGCCCTCGGCATCATTTGGAGTCATTTTTCCTTGTGGCACGATGCGCAAATACCCTACGTCGTCATGCCGGTTTTCGTGCCGATCGTGCTACTCGTTGGCGTCGAGTTGAGCGCGAATCTACTCCGAACGGACCAGCTCGAGTCGCGGTTGCGCGAGTCCGAACGCCAACTTTCGTTGGCGGTGGACTCCGCAAAGGCCGGCCTTTGGCAGATCGACGTCGAGACGGGCGAAATTTGGGCTAATGCTCGCACTCACGAACTCGCGAATCTGCGCTTAGGTGAATCGGCGCAATTCAAAGATTTCGTCGCCATCGTTCACCCGGACGATCGCCGACGCTTCATGCACATGTTCCGTGACGATGCGGGCGGCTATCGAGTCGACGCGAGCCTGGAATTTCGGGTCGTGCTGCCGGGTGGTGAAATTCGCTGGTATTCGTCGCACGGCAGGCGCGTCGTCGGTGACGACGATGGCCGCACAGCGTTGTGGGGCGTGACCATCGACATCACCGAGCGCAAACGCAGCGAAGAGGAGCGCTTACGACGTGCGCAGCAGATGGAGCGCCTCAGTCGGCTCGCGATCATGGGCGAACTCGCCGCGGTAGTCGCACACGAAATCAACCAACCGCTCGCGGTTGTGTTGAGCAATGCCGAGACGGCGCAGATGTTGCTCGCCGATGCGAATCCGAATTTGCACGAAGTACGCATGGTGCTCGACGAAGTCGTCGCCGCCGATGCGCGCGCCGCCGCGATCGTGAAACGCTTCCGCGGTTTGTTGCAGCACCGTGACCCACAATTGCAATCGCTGAACTTACGCACCGCGATCACGGGAGTGCTCACGTTCCTGCGCAGCGAGTTGCAACGCCGCGGCGTGCGTGTCGAATTTCCGCCGGATGAGTTTCCGTCCGACGATACGGACTATCGCGTCGCCTATGATCCCGTGCGTCTCGACCAAGTGCTCGTCAATCTCATCGTCAACGGTTGTGATGCCATGAGCGCCAATGCCCCTGGGGACCGGGTGCTGGCTCTGACGCTGGTGCGCGCGCCGTTCGGTGTCGTGGTCAGCGTCAAAGATATAGGCGTTGGTTTACGCGACGGCGCCGAAACCTTGTTCGAGCCGTTCTACACCACCAAGCCCGAAGGGCTGGGGCTAGGACTCGCCATTGCAAGATCGATCGTCGAGGCGCATGGTGGCACCATCTGGGTGACCGCCGGGGAGGATCGCGGCGTGACGTTTTCGTTTTCGATTCCCGCACCAAATCCGGCAGCGGGCGCCGTGGCAAACCCTGATCGAGTGGCGCTACGCGCATGAGCATGCAGCTCGTACAAGTACTCGCAGCGAGTTCGGTGTTCATCGCGTTCGCCTGCGCCGAATTGTGGCGCGGCCGATTTTTCCCTCGCGAGGCGACCCGCGAGGACGACCGTCTCGACATCGTGATCACGCTCACCTTCCCGTTGACCTCGGGGCTAGTGTTACTGCTCGCCAACATACTGTGCGAATTCGTGGCGCCTGCGGCCCGCGGAGCGTTCGCCGACTGGCCGTGGTGGGCGATGCTCGCGACACTTTTGATCGGTGACGATCTGACGCAATATCTTTGGCACCGACTGTCTCACACCAGCGTACTCTGGCCCTTGCACCGCGCACATCATTCGGCCGCTTACATGAGCGTGCGAGTCGTCTATCGCAATAATTTCTTCTATTACCTCCTCATGCCGGGTCTGTGGATTAGCGGAACGCTGCTGTACCTCGGCTTCGGCTGGTTCTACGTCGGTTACGCGATCGTCAAGCTAGCTGTGATCATCGGCGCACACTCCGCGGTGCGTTGGGACGAAGCGCTGTATCGCCACCGTACATTGCACCCGCTGATGTGGCTGCTCGAACGCACCATCTCGACACCCGCCACGCACTATGCGCATCACGCCCTTTCACAGGACGACGGCATCGGGCATTACACGGGCAATTACGGCAATCTACTTTTTCTTTGGGATGTGTTGTTCGGTACCGCGCGCATCACGCGTCGCTATCCACCGGCTTTCGGGCTCGCCGACGACCGTCTCTACGGCAACGAAGGTTGGGCGCCGCAATTTTTGTTCCCGCTGCTACGCTCGTCGCGCACCGCTTCGGCGTTATCATCGTCTAGTGAACACCGTAGACCGTAACGCCCGCATCGAGGGCTGCACCGCGTTCGTCACCGGCGCGAACCAAGGTATCGGCAAAGGTTTCGTCGAAGTGCTGCTCGAACGCGGCGCAAAAAAAATCTATGCGGCTGCACGTCGACCCGAAACCCTAGAATCTTTGACGGCGCTCGACTCCGCGCGCGTCGTCGCCTTGCCGCTCGACATCACGATCGCGACCCAGCGTGTGGCGGCGTTCGCGGCAGCGCCCGACGTCGATCTATTGATCAACAACGCCGGTATCGGCGGTAGCGAAGAACCCGCCGAGCGACGGTTCCTCGCCGCAACGTCGCTAGCAGACGCGCGGCTGGTGATGGAGACCGATTTTTGGGCGCAGATCGAAATGTGCCGCGGCTTTGCCACGGCGCTGCAGCAAGGCGCGCGACGAGGCCGACGTCCGGCGATCGTCAATATTTTGTCGGTCGGCGCGCTGTTTTGCGTGGTCGAATATTCGACTTACAGCGCGGCAAAAGTCGCGCTCGCGTTCGCGACCATCGGACTGCGCGCCGAATTCGAGTCGTCGGGCGTTAGCGTGCACGGCGTCTACACCGGTTCGGTCGACACTCGCATCTCAGCGCGCAATCCGCACGCTAAAACCTCACCGCCCGATCATGCGCGCGAAGTGCTCGATGCGGTCGAGCGCGACGAGGCCGACATCTACGCGGGTCTCGGCGCGCGCGAAATTTTGAACGCCGTACGTGCCGATCCGGAAAATTTTCAGCGCGAGCGCGTCCGGCGTTTTCGGGACGATCCGCTGCGTTAGTGACCGGTGTTCAAACGTCGTTCGTCGACTAGGGTCAGTTTCACCAAACGTTCGGACTCGAACCAATGCCACGTTCGCGCACGATGTTGCCCATCGCGCGAGAGTTGAATCATTTCGGTGATGCGATTGGTCGGCGCCGAGGCGTACGTGAACCACATGTATAACGTGTCCGTTTCGATCGCCCAGCACTCGCCGCCAATACGGCCGTCGTCGAATACCACGTGATCGTCCGTGGGGCGCAGCACACCCTCGTAGCGCAGCGTTTCGGTTCGGCCATCGGCGTGGCGGTAGTGACTCGTCTGGCGATAGGCGATGGGCGAGGCGGCGAACACCTCGACTTCGATGCGGTAATCCTGTGCGCCGACGACTCGCCAATCGGGTGGCGCAACGTGCGTGTAGCGACCTTCCCAAACACCGGCGTGCCGCTGCAATAGAGTTAGTGTGCGACTCGGCGCTGACATCAGTACGATCATAGCTCGCCGCCAATTTCCGACACAGGAGTGAACGATGCGAACCCGAGCGTGGTATTCCCGTCTGGCCAAAATTGCGGCGAAGACTTCCGGTCGTCCGGCGACCTTCGTGCTCGCCTTGTCGGTGCTGATCGTGTGGGCGGTGACCGGTCCGCTGTTCGGCTTCAGCGACACGTGGCAGCTGGTGATCAACACCGGCACCACGATCGTGACTTTTTTGATGGTGTTCTTGATTCAGAACACCCAGAACCGCGACACCGAGGCGATCCACATCAAACTCGACGAGTTGATCCGTGCGACCCAAGGCGCGCACAACGCACTGCTCGACCTCGAGGAGCTCGAGGAGCGCACCTTGGACGAATTCCGGGCGCGCTACATCGCGCTCGCGCAGGCTGCTCGCGCGCGTCGGGCGCAGGGCGACTTCGATACCGACACGCCGGAGGCTTAACGCATCCGGCGCTAAGGCTGATGGCGCTTTAATTGTTGTATTTTAACAACAATT
>RGUL01000110.1 GCA_010027845.1 Gammaproteobacteria bacterium | reverse complement strand
CGACCGTCGTGACGTCGACGCCGCTCACCGGCGGCATCGTGGTCAGCAACGGGGATGGCGTATTCGGGCCGCCGACGTTGTCGCTCGCGCCGCTCTACGGCGTGGCTCCGGGCTTGCAGCGTCCTTATCAAAAAGAAAATGGCGACGTCATCTTCCCGGCCTTCGCGATCGATATTTTTGGCCGCGTCACTGCGATCGATGCGTTCAATCTCACTGCAAGTGCGATCAACGCCTGGCTGCGTACGGGCAACGCCGGGATGACGAGCGGCGGGGCGTTGGGCGCACTCGCGAGCGGTAATTTTCTCGGCACGACCGATGCCGTCGACCTGCGTCTCGTCACGAACGGTTTTGTTCGAGCAATCGTTTCGAGTGCCGGAGATTTTTCTTTGGGTGGTCAGTTGTCGGTGGCTGGCGCTCTAAATGTTGCCGGGCCGTTGAGCGTCACGAGTGGCATCAAGCTGACGAACGTGGGGCAGGGTGATTCCACCGATCAATTTTTGACACTTGCGGCCGATGGTAGTGTGCGTAAGCGCAGCCTGACCGATCTTGCCGGAAATTTTTGGTACCTCGGTGGTAATACCAACACCACCCCCGGGACTGGGCCGAATCAAAACTTTCTCGGTACGACCGATGCGCAGGACTTGCTATTCGCGACCAACGGTGTCGAGCGCTTGCGAATCGGCAAGACGGGGGAGTTGCGGGTCTCGTCGCTCGGTGGTACGCCACCGAACGGCACTGTGCCTGCAACGTTCGATCGTATCGTGCTCTCGAACCCCGACGGCACGCTGTCGCAAGCGAGCATACGCGGCGTGGTACGCGGAGTCGTCGATGAGGTCGTCTGGTTGCTTGCCGGAAATGCGAATACCGATCCGGATCGAGACTTTTTGGGCACCACGGATGCAAAAGACCTGGTATTCCGTACGAACGGGCTCGAGCGCCTAAGAATTACGGCGGGAGGCGAACTGCGAGCGAATGGCGCGCTCAACATCGGCTCGCTTCGCGTGAATGGGTTAGGGGGAGGGGTCGCCACGACGCTGCGCGGCGATCGATTCGTTATCGCCGACGAGAGTGGTTTGCTGACGCAAGTGAGGCCCAGCGTACTGCTCTCGAGCATCACCGACCCAATCGCATTCGGCGGCGACGTAAGAGTGCGTGGCAAATTTTCGGTTGATGGCGCCAGCTCGTTTTTTGATGCACTTTCCGCAAATGGAGGCATCACGACCACCGCTCTCAACGCGACCGGCGCCGTGACGTTCGCCGCCGTGGGTGGCCCGAGCCCGAACGACACGGTACCCGACGGCTTCGATCGCGTGCTGCTCGCCGATGCATTCGGTCGTGTCTCGCAGTCGAGCGCGGGTGCGCTGCTCTCGAGCATTACGGGGCCAGTGACGTTCAACTCGCCGGTGACGTTCAAAGCGCCGACGGTGTTCGACGCGCGCGCGACGTTCAATCAGACGGTTACGCTCAACGCAGGTCTCAAGGCCTCGGGTGGAATCGACACTACCGTGCTGAATGCTACTGCGCTGAACACGTCGTCGCTCACGACCAGCGGGGTTGCGACGTTGAACTCTTTGTCCGTTACGAACGGCGCGAACGTCGGCGGCGGGCTAGCGGTGACTGGCTCCGGTAGCTTCGGTGGTCTGCTCACTGCGAGCGGAGGCATCGCGACAACGGCGTTGACGGCCGACTCGATCACGACGGGCACTGCATCGGTCGCCGGTGATCTTAGGGTCACAGGCGTTTCTAAATTCTCGACGCTCGGCGGTGCGACGCCGGGCGCGACGGTCCCGAGCGGATTCGACCGCATCGTGATGGCGAATGCGGACGGCACGCTTTCGCAGGCGAGCCTCACGGCGATCATCACCAACTTGCCGAACGCGAATGCTTGGGCGCTCGTCGGTAACTCCGGGACGAATCCAGCCAATCAGTTCATCGGCACGACGGACAACGTCGACTTCGTCATCCGCACAAACAATGCGCTGCGGATGACGGTGTTCGCGGACGGCCGCGTCGGCATCGCTGCGCTCGGCAACACCGCCGGTGCATCGCTCGGCATCAACGATCGTGTGGTCGTCGCGAACGGCGACGGCACGCTCTCGCAAGTGCGACCGTCGGCATTGCTCGCAAATATCACCGACCCGATCAGCTTCGGCGGTGCGGTGAACGTGGCCGGCTCGCTCACCACCGCCAACGCGGTCATCAGCGGCGGCTCGATCAACAACACGCCGATCGGTAACCTCGCGCCGAGCACCGGCGCGTTCACCGACCTAACGAGCGCGACGCTCACGACCACCGGCAACGTGGTGCTCGGCACCAACCCGGGCGCGACGGTGTCGATCGGTGCCGGCAACAGTTCGGGCGCGGTGACGATCGGTCGCGTCGAGGGCGTGTTGTCTCTCCCCGCACTGAGCGGTCCGGCGAACCTCTCGATTCCGACGGCGACGAACGCGTTCGATCGTCTGGTGTTGGCGAACGCCGATGGCACGCTCGCGCAGGCGAGTATCAGCGCGGTGCTCGGTAACTCCATCACTTCCAAGGCTTGGACGCTCATCGGCAACGCTGGCTCCGATCCGTCGGTGAATTTCATCGGCACGACGGATACCAAAGATTTCGTTATCCGGACCGACAACGTGCCGCGGGCGCGCTTCTACACGGACGGTTCGGTCGGCATCTTCAACCTCGGCGGAATGCGCAACGATGCGTTCGGCGGGAACGACCGCATCGTCGTCGCCGACAATCTTGGGCGCCTGAGTCAGGTCGCGCCCTCTGGTCTGTTCACCGGGAACGATACGGTCACGTTCAACGGTATTTTGAAGGCGAACGGTGGCATCGAGACCACGACTTTGACGGCGAGCGGCGCGGCAGCGTTCACTGGAGTTGTAAGTGCTAACGGTGGTCTCACGACGAATTCTTTGGCAGTCAACGGCGCGAGCACGCTCGTTGGTACGACGAGTATCAATGCGACGGGTAACGCGCCGACCACCATCGGCAACACCAATTCTCCGACGACAGTGGGCGGTGCGCTGAACGTCACGGGCATCAGCAACTTTACCGGCGCCCTCACGGCGAGCAACGCGACGATCAGCCAGCTCAATGCGCCGAATCTATTGAGCGGCAACGCGACGATCTCTGGCGGCGCGATCAACAACACGCCGATCGGTAACCTCGCGCCGAGCACCGGTGCGTTCACAGCGCTGACGGGCGACTCGCTCAACGTCGCCGGCAGCGTACGTCTCGGCGACGACCCGAACGCGACCGTCGCGATCGGCGCCGGCAACAATTCGGGACCGGTGACGATCGGCCGCACGGGTGGCAGCGTCATGTTGCCGAACCTTGCCGGCGCTACGGCAAATACCGTCATCCCTTCAGGCTTCGACCGTCTAGTTCTGGCCGACGCCTCGGGCAACGTGTCGCAGGCGAGTTTCTCGGCGGTGGTGGGTAACGCGGTCGGCAGCACGGCGTGGTTGTTGGGCGGTAATGCGGGCACCGACCCGCAGTTCAACTACATCGGCACGACGGACGCCAAAGATTTCATCATCAAGACCGATCGAGAAGCGCGCATCCGGGTCGCCGCTGACGGCGGGGTACGAATCGCCGCGTTGTCGGGTAATCCCAGTGCGTCGCTCGGCGCCAACGATCGCATCGTCGTCGCCAATGGCGCCGGACTTTTGAATCAGATCGCGCCGAGTGCGCTGTTCGCGAACGTCAGCGATCCGATCAGCTTCGGTGGTTTGTTGAACGCCAGCAACGGCATCACCACGAATTCTTTGAGCGTTAACGGGACGAGCGCGCTGAACGGCGTGAATACGCTCTCGGGTACGAATACGTTGAGCGGCGTGACTGCGATCAACACCTCGGGCACCGCGACCACCACGATCGGCAATGCCAACTCCGCGACAAGCATCGGTGGTGCGTTGAGCGTCGCTGGCGCGAGCACGTTCGCGAGTTTGCTCACCGCGAACGGCGGTATTACGGCGGACACGCTCACCACCGCCAACGCGGTGATCACGGGTGGCAGTATCAACGGCACGCCGATCGGCAACAGCGTGCCGAGCACAGGTGCGTTCACGACGCTCTCGAGCACCGGCAACACGAACCTCGGTAGCGGCACGGGCGCCACCGTCGACATCGGTACCGCAGTGGCCTCCGGCGCCGTCTACATCGGTCGTCCGAACGGCGCGTTGACCGTCGTCAGCACGCCGACGTTCACGGCGCTGGGTGGCGACGCGAACAGCCCCATCCTGACCAACACACCGGCCTTCGATCGGATCGTGCTTGCGAATCGCGACGGCACGCTGTCGCAGGCGAGCATCGCCGCGGTCGTGGGCAACGCGGGTGGTTCGTCGTTCTGGACGTTGATGGGCAACGCCAACACCGCCCCCGGTACCGGTCAGAATCAAAACTACCTCGGCACCAGCGATCTCAAAGATTTCATTCTCGCCACCAACGGCGCCGAACGCCTGCGACTCTCCGCCGCCGGTACACTCACGCTGCAACCCGTCGGCGTGAACCTTGGCGAGACCAACGAACTGCGCTTTGCCGAGCTCGCCGGCGGCAACTACGTCGGCTTCAAGGCGCCGGACGTGTTGGCGGGCAACACGATCTACACCTTGCCGTCTGCGTTTCCGACCGCCAACGGCTACATTCTCACTACCGATACGAGCGGCGTGTTGTCGTGGGCGAACCTCGCCACTGCGTTCGCCGGCACCGATCTCGCGGTCAACAATTTTACGGCGACCACGATCACCGCGACCAGCGGGCTCACGCTCGGCGGGCTGCCGACCGGCAGCGGCAGCGACGACGTGCTGCTCATCGATCCGGCCACCAACAAGGTCAAGCGCGTCGCCGCCTCGACTTTTGCGACCGGCGCGAACTGGTCGCTCAGCGGCAATGCGAACACCGACCCCGCTAATAATTTCTTAGGTAC
>RGUL01000109.1 GCA_010027845.1 Gammaproteobacteria bacterium | reverse complement strand
GCCGACCATCGCAGCATTCGCCACACCCATCGCCCCTTCCTTGATGTCGTCCATGGTGCGAGGGCGGCCGTTGACGATGTCGCCAAGAACACCAAGGCCGTTCCAGGTTTCAGTGGCGAGGTTTTTGACGCCAGCGGCGCCCGCCAGAAGCGCATCCGCCATGATCTGGTGATGGGCGCGGCGGAACGGAGATGGCGGTGGCGCGGGCTCAAGGCCACGAGCGGCCTGTTCCGACATCAGCAGAAGCGCAAGCTGCCTTGCCTGGTTGTCGGTCACCATTACCTCACCGGCCTGAGGTGGCTCTGGTCAATTAGGTCAGCAATCCTGTGCATTTCGCGTTCCAGGTTGTCTCCGACAGCTTGCCAAGCTTGCGCTTGGCGCGGATCTTTGGGCGCATCGGTTGCAAACCATTCTTGTTGCTGACGATGAATGTCCCTAAGCTGCCGCTCCAAGTCCGCCGTTCGACTGGTTGGCACCCAACCATCTTCATCTGGACGAACACGAGCTTTCTGCTGTCGCACCGCCGCATAGTACTGCTCCAAAGACGTGGGCGTTCGGTTCATGTTTGCTGGGGTGCTATTGAACTGATCTTCAAAAAGATGACCAATATACTGCCGGTCGCGGTTCGCGTAGCCAAGCTGACGTTGTGTTTGCGGTGACAAAAGCCCTTGTTCCGATGACCCATACGCTCGCGCAATCTGCCAATCCCTTGCACCAGCCCCGCGCGGAAACGCACCGGCGCCAATTGTGCCTGGCATAGCAAGCTGAGATGCTCCAAACGCCCCTTCGCGAATATCGTCCATGGTGCGGGGCGTGCCGGAAAGGAAATCCCCGAACACGCCCAGCCCGTTGGCAACGGCGCGTCCGGCGCTCGCAACACCGGTCGCGCCGGCAAGCAACGCGTCTGCTATGAGTTGGTGATGCGAGCGCCGAAACGGAGACGAACCTTGATTCGGGTTGCTTTCTTGCGGACTAGGCATAAGCAAAAGCCCCAGTTGCCTTGCTTGCTCGTCCGTCATGGCGCCCCCCCTTCCTGCTTCACCCGAGCGCGGCGGCCGATGACGAGAAAGCCGCAGAAGACGAGAGCACCAAACCCAATGGCCTGCGTGTTCGCGCCCGCTTGAAGCAGCGCCATCTTCAGCGGCTCGATCGTGGTGAGCGCTGCGATCGTGTCGACGACGACGGTCATGGTCTTCTCGAGAAGCAGGACCAGGCCGGACACCATTGTGCCGACCGCACCCCACACGGTGCCGGATTTGCCGAGCGGCTTGTCCGCTTCGATCTTCGGCTGGTCGACCTTCTGCGGCATCCCAGCCGCATCGCCCTTCATGAACATCTCGGCTTCGGCAGCACGACGGCGCACCAGGCCCGGCAAGACTTTGCCGCCACCCTTGTTCCAGTCGGCAAACCGCGCCGCCGCGCCAGCGTAATCGCCAGCGTTGAGCTTCTTGAGCAGCGTCGACTTGGACAGTGCGCCCGTGCCGACGTTGTAGGAGAACGACACCAGCGCATCGTACTGGCTCTGTGTCAGGTCAACCGTCACCAGATCGCGCACGGCCTTCTCGTGTTTGGCCAGCTCGTGGCGCATCATCTCTGCGCCCTCTTCTTCAGTGATGATCATGCCTGCGTGCACGCCTTCGGTGCAGCCGGCATAGATCGTCCACACGCCAGCGGGGCATTTGTAGGCGACGTATTTGCCATCACCGATCGGCTTCAGCTTGCCTTCAAACGAGGTTATGAAGTCGAGACCAGCGTCGGATAGGACCATCGTCATCCCGTCGACCTCTTGGCGTGATCCACGACAGCATCAACCACAGGCTTCATGCGTTTGACCTCGGCCCGAAGCTGCGCAATCTGGTCGTCGAGAGCGGAGATGAGGTCCACAAGCTCAGTCGGCACTTTCTCGCGCGTCTCGATGCGCTCGATGCGGCTCGATGCCTTGGCGAGCCGCCAGTTCCTCACGGCCATTGGATCGAGCCCACGACCGCCCGCACAGCTTCGTCATTCGACGCCGCATCGATCGCCGTCTTGGCCTCGATGACCTTGCGCTTGATCGCGCCGGCCAAGGACGCATAGGCCTCGTACCGACCGCTGATGAGCTGCGCTGCCGCAAACAGAGACGGCGCCTCCGTGCCGACGCTGGCCGCATGGGCAAAGCATTGGCAGCAGCTTCTCCCATCTGAAGCACAGCGAGCGCCTGGTCTTTGGCCTCCAGGTATTCCATCGCCTTGGCCGCGCCGCCGGTGATGCGCCTCAGACGCTGACGCTCGGCGTCTTCGTCGATCTGCTTCTTTGCTTCGGCTTTGACGGCGGCGAGCGGATCGAACGCCGCAAGGGCCGCCTCTGCAGCGGATCTCTGCTGATCCGTAACGGACGACTTGAAATCGATCCGCCATGTCGATTTGTCATCGCGGCGCCCGATTGAAACGTCGAAGTCCTGGCTAGAGCAGGCCGCCGCAATCGAGTCCTTCAGAGCAGCCGCAAGCGTTGTCATGCGAAGAACTCCGCTGTCATGCCGGTTTGGATGTAAATGCCGCCGTTGTCGCCGAACCACGTCGACGTTCCACTAGCCTGCGAGATCTCCAGCCAGGAGTATGTCGTCCAGCCAAGCGTGGCCGCCGCCGAGTAGAGCGCAACGCACGGCATCGGAATTGTGCCGAACATCCCGCCCAATCGTAGGGTTGCCGAATTTGCGGTCGTCGAGTTGACGCCGACACCGGGCGACACGTAGACCGGCGTCGCGTTTGCTCCGCACGCAATGGCGGTCACACGGATTGCATTCTCCGCCAACCCAGCGACGATCGAAATCTGGTTCGTGGCTGCACCGTTCGATTGCCTCCACGTTGCAGTCGTGTACGTCCACGAGTCGGTCGGATCAAAAACGGTCGATGCGACACTTACTCGGTTGTACGCGTTCCAAACGCTGAACCGACCGGCAGCCGCCGAGCCAGCAAAGGTCCAATCAACCTGACTCGAAGCGTTGGTCCTGATCGTGCCGACGAAGGTGCCGCGCTGTGCTGCCGGACCATTGGTGATGGCATTTGCGTTGAGAAGGATGCCGTTGATGCGCACAAGCTCGGTTGATCCAGCGCCGGTGCCGCGGGCATTGTCCGATGTCCACGCCGGGCCGCGCGTGCATCGCAACGTCCCGCCGTCGTTCCAAACGAACAGGTCGTAGTTGCTGTTGCTTGCGCACGCCGTCGGCGACTTCGTGCTGTCTGTCGTCGCCTGCGAAAGCTCGCCGCCGACGTCCGTCATCGTGTAGGTCGTGCCGTTGTAGAGGGGCACGAAACGGCCGACATACGGAGAGTAGAACACGGTCGTCGCCGCGCTGACGGTCGACACCATCACCGGCGTACCCGACGACAACGTCAGTCGCCCCTGTGGCTCAGATGGCGCACCAGATGCCGCGCCACCAACAACCGCCGTTCCATCCGCTTTCTGGTAGTGCAGGCATCGCCAGTTGCCCGATGCGTCAGACGACAGCACCGCCGCATCACCAGCCGCCGTCGCAATGTTGGCACTGCCCGGCAGGATCAGTGTGGTTGCGTTGTGCGTCAGCGTGAGCGCGCCGGCGAACGTCACAAACCGGAGCTGGTTGGGAACGGTGCCCAATGACGTGATCGTCGTCGTGCCGGTGACGCTGATCCGCTGCGATGCCGTGGCGCCGATGTCCGTCGTGCTGGCCGACGCGACCGTCGTCGTCTGCGTGCGCAACGATGAGCCATGCAGCGCAGTCCAGTTCGTCCCATCCGAAACGAGCCTGACGCTCAAGAACCGGTTCAGGACCAGCGACGCGGCGCCGTTGATGGTCGACGTCGTCGGCGTGATGGTGACGACGCCCGCATTGACGTTGGCGATATCGAGGTAGAAGCCGGCCCCGAACGATCCCGTCGCCTGGGGCAGAGTGACCGCGACCGATGACGCATTCGAGCACGTGAGAAGCCGCGCATGATCGGTCGCCAGCACGGTGTAGCTGGTCCCGGTCTGCGCGTTGACGGCCTCGATCGACGTCAGCGTGCCGGACACCGAGATCGTGCCGCCGGTTGCGCCGACGCCCGACGAGCTGAGACCGGGGCCCGCCGTCAGTCCGGTCATGGTGCCTGAGCCGGCGCCGTCGAACCCCTTGTCGCCGGCCGGCGAGAACGACACGAGAAGCGTGTCGCCGTTTGCAATCGTGCCTTGCGCATCGCGCACCGAGCACGACCCGGTCAGCCACGTCGAGTTGTCTGTGAGCACGCTCGTGATGTCGAGGATCACAAAGTTCTGCGTACCTGAGGATTTGCGCAGGGTCAGTGTACCGCGCCGCGCCGTCGTGGTGCTGTCGTCCCATGTCCGAACCCAGCCGGCCGCAGATGGATTGCCGGTTTCCGCCGTCAGGGCAGAGATGGCGAACGCCGTGGCGGAACCCAGCGTGGCGTTGTTGAGCCGGAAGTTGCCCGATCCCGGATCAGCCATCGTCGTCGTGGTGCTGAACGTCCAGCGGATGCCGCCGTCGGAGCCCTGCGGACCAGTGTTGCCTTGAACTCCGCGCGGCACCCAAAGCACGCCGATCGGATCACCGTTCGAAAACGACCCTGTCGACGACACGAACGAAATTGTGCACGACTGGTACGATCCAACATCCGTCATCGTGGACGTGACGTTGAAGATGGCCTGATTGCCGACCGCGCCAATTTTGACGATGTATAGCGTGCCAAAGGGCGACGCACCCTGACTGGTCCAGGACGCGAGCCACGACGCCAGCGACTCCGACGTCGCGCCGGTTTCGCTGATGTACAGCGTGGTCGCACTCGACAGCGTGGCGTTGTTGAAACGCAGCCGCCCCGTGCCGGGGTCGGCTGCGCTTGTGCCGGAGTCCCACACGTAAGGCACGCCGTTCACGCCATAGACACCAATATTCGCCTGCGCCGACGACGCAATGATGTCGGCATGCATCGCAACGTTCTTGACGCGGACTTCGGTGCCGCCATCGGTAGCGGCTGTGCCGCTGACCGACAAGCTTGCCGA
>RGUL01000108.1 GCA_010027845.1 Gammaproteobacteria bacterium | reverse complement strand
CACCGAGACCATACGGGTTGTCTACGACGGCGGTGGCTTGATTTTCCATGATTTCCTCTGCTTGAAACGAGTGCGGAAACTACGCTCCGCCCCCATGAAACGGTTGCAACGGTTAGGGTCGAATCAGTCGGTCAGCTTGAAGCGCACGTTGAACATGCTGCACATCGTGGCCGGCTTGCCGTCCTCGGTGCCGGGTGCCCAGCGCGCACGCTTCGCCCATTTCAACGCGGCTTCGTCCAACGACGCGTTGCCGGACGTGTTTTGCACGGTCGGCTCGCCTTCTGTCTTGCCTTCCGACGAGACGCAAGCACGCACTGTCGTCACACCCTGCACTTCCGCGCGACGCGCTGCGGGCGGGTAGAAATCGTCGGTCGGCGGCGAGCGTCGGACGTCGAGTTTCGGCGCGACCCGCACCGGCTGGTGGGCCTGCACGGGTGGCGGCGGCGCGACGGGACGGTTCGTGACGTCCGAGATCGCGGTCGTGTTGGATTCCATCGGGATGTCGATGGTGACGTCGGGCGGTGGCACTTGCACCGGCGGGCGTTCCATTTGCGGCGGCGGCGGCGGAGGCGGTTTGTCCTCCTGCTTGGCCTCTTCGATGATGTCGGTGACGAGCGGCGGTGCGATGACCTCGACCACTTTGCGCGCGAGCCCGTTGACTAGGCCGTAGACGAGCAGAAGGTGGAACGCGAGGATGCCAACCAGCACCGAAGCGCGACGGGAACTGTTCTGTTGTACGTAGGCGGCCATGTTCTCTCGTGGTCGCAAATCAAAGGCTGCTCGTGACGATTGCGGAACCTAATCCACTCACCGACACCACGCAACCAACAACCTTCGAGTGCACGGGCCACTCGAAGAACCTTGCCACTCCTGACTGACACACCCGACCGAGGTTCGAGGCTGCACGAGTGTGACGGGGCCATCCTGGCGGGACGACACTCGCGTGCCGTCTGTCCTTGCCTCAACCCCCGTCGAGGCGTGTTCGGTTCATCACCGAACGCCGCGCCCCGACTTTACCCGCAGCGCACACGTCGTGACAACCATCGGCCGTCAGTCCGTGACCGCGCCTTCCGATGCGCTGCTGACGAGCCGCGCGTACTTGGCAAGCACGCCACGATTCGTGTAGGGCTTGGGCGCACGCCATTTTTTCTGGCGTGCGCGCAACTCCGTCGCGGACACCGCCATGTCGATACTGCGCTTGCGGGCATCGATGGTGAGTCGATCACCGTCGCGTAGCAAGGCGATCGGTCCGCCGAGCGCCGCCTCCGGTGCGATGTGACCGACCACGAAACCGTGACTACCACCGGAAAATCTGCCGTCGGTGATTAGCGCAACTTTATCGCCTAAGCCGCGTCCCATGATCGCCCCGGTCGGGCTCAACATCTCGCGCATGCCGGGGCCGCCGACCGGACCTTCATAGCGAATGACGACCACATCGCCGGCCTTCACTTTACCGCCTAAGATTGCACGGGTCGCCGCTTCTTCGCCGTCAAAAACCCGCGCGCGCCCTTCGAACGACAAACCTTCTTTGCCCGAAATCTTTGCCACCGCGCCGTCGGGCGCGACGTTGCCGCGCATGACGACGAGGTGGCTGTCTTTTTTGATCGGCGCATCGAAACTGCGGATGATTTTTTGATCGGCCGGGTAGTCGCGCACGCCGCGTAAATTTTCTGCGACCGTTCGTCCGGTGACGGTCAAACAGTCGCCGTGTAGCAAGCCGTGATCGAGTAAGCGCTTCATCAGCGGCTGGATGCCGCCGATCGCGATCAGTTCCGACATGGAATATTGACCGCTAGGCCGCATGTCGGCGAGCACCGGCACTCGCTTACCGATGCGGGTGAAGTCGTCGAGCGTGAGTTTGACGCCGGCGGCACGGGCGATGGCGAGCAGATGCAGCACCGCGTTGGTCGACCCGGAGAGCGCGATCGTGACGGTGATCGCGTTCTCGAAGGCTTTACGGGTTAAGATGTCGCGCGGTCGAATGCCCGCGTTGACGAGTTTCACCACCGCCTCGCCCGCGCGCCGGCAATCCTCGCGCTTGCGATCGCCGATCGCTTCCTGGGCGGAACTGTCCGGCAACGACAGCCCCAGCGCTTCGACGGCGGAGGCCATGGTGTTGGCCGTGTACATGCCGCCGCAGCTGCCCGGCCCGGGGATCGCGGTTCGCTCAACCTCGAGCAACTCGGCCTCCGAAACCTTTCCCGCCGCGTGGCCACCGACCGCTTCGAATACCGAGATGATGTCGCGCCGTTTGGCGCCTGGGCGAATGGTGCCGCCGTAGACGAACACCGCTGGTCGATCGAGCCGCGCGATCGCGATGGCACAGCCCGGGATATTTTTATCGCAGCCGCCGATCGCGACGAAGCCGTCGAAGCCCTCGCCGCCCACCACGGTCTCGATTGAGTCGGCGATTACCTCGCGCGAGACGAGCGAATAGCGCATGCCGGGCGAACCCATGGAAATGCCGTCCGACACCGTGATGGTGTTGAACAACACGCCTTTGCCGCCCGCGGCGTTTGCGCCGCGCTCCGCTTCGCTCGCCAGATCGCCGATATGCATGTTGCACGGCGTGAGATTTGCCCAAGTCGAAGCGATCCCGATTTGTGGCTTTTTGAAGTCGGCATCTTTAAAACCGACCGCGCGCAGCATCGCACGCGAAGGGCTTTGTTTCGCACCATCGACTACTAAACTCGAATAACGGCGCGGATCGTGTTTCTTCATGGTGAGTCCCGATGTTGAAAAATTCTTTGGCTGCTCAGCCGTAACGCTCGCGCAGTAATTCGTCGACGAGGCGCACACATTGCGCTTCGGCGCCGACCGGTCTGCCCGGGCGCTCGCGTGGGTTCCAAGCATAGAGATCAAAGTGCAGCCACTGCGGCGTGCGGCTCACGAAACGCCGCAAGAACAAGGCGCCATAGATCGCACCAGCAAACGCGTTCGGGGCGACGTTATTGAGGTCGGCGACCCGACTGCCGAGATCTTCGTCGTACGCATCCCAGAGCGGCAGCGGCCAAACGGGGTCCGCGAGCGTGTTGCCGATTGCTCGCGCGCGCTCGACCAGCGCCGCATCGGTGCCGAACACCGCCGGTAGCTCGGGACCAAGTGCGACGCGCGCGGCGCCGGTTAGAGTTGCGAAATCGAGTAGTAGATCCGGCTGGGTTGCATCGGCTTCGGCGAGCGCATCGGCGAGCACCAGTCGACCTTCGGCGTCGGTGTTGCCGATTTCGATCGTCGAGCCGTGCCGCGAACGCAGCACGTCGCCGGGTCGAAACGCATGGCCGTCGACCGCGTTTTCGACCGCTGGGACCAATAAGCGCAAGCGGATGGGCGCGCGCCGCGCCATCAAAGATTGCGCGATCGCGATCGCCACCGCCGCACCGCCCATGTCCTTCTTCATCAGCGCCATCGCGGTCGAGGATTTCAGATCGAGGCCGCCTGAATCGAAGCACACGCCCTTACCAACCAGAGTAACTGTCGGGTGGTGCGCAGCGCCCCACTGCAGGTCGATCAAACGTGGCGCCCGCGGACTGCCGCGGCCGACTGCGTGCACCAGCGGATAATTTGCTGCGAGCAGCGCCTCGCCCGTGATGCAGGAAAACTGCGCGCCGTAGGTCGCCGCGAGTTTCGCTACTGCGTCGGCGAGTTCGGCGGGACCGAGGTCGTTGGCGCCCGCATTGATCAAATCGCGAGCCGTGGTGATCGCTGTCACTTCGCGCTCGAGTGCCTCGCGATCGACCGGCTCGGGTAGCGCGAGCCGCGGCCGAGGCGCATTCGATTCCGCGTTGCGACGCGGGCGATAGGCGCCGTAACACCAACCGAATGCTGCTCGGCGGGCTGCGACCGCTGGCAGTTCGGTCGCGAGTCGATAGTCGACAGTGGGCACGCGATCGACCAACCCGGCGCTGTGCCAATGGGTGAATGACGACCAATCGCCGAGTTTGCCCAAGCCTAACGCGACGCCAGCGAGTTCGCCGCCCTCACCTGGCACGACCAGCACACGATGACGCTCTGCGGCGTAGCCGTGGAGGTCGACCCACCGCCGCTGTGCCGCCGTGAGGCCACCGCGCCAGTGATTCAAATCGGACTCGCGCACCAACCACAGCGGCACGCACTGGGGAGTGAGCGGGCAAAGCACGTCGATGGTGTCCACGGATGCATGGTACCGTGATTTTTTCCGCGGTTTGACACGCCGGTGGCGTGGCGCGAAAATGCACGGATGATCCGCAACGACAAAGCCAGCATCGACCGCACCGCGACGACCTCTACCGTCGTGCTGCCGTTGCTCGGCCTCGCGCTACTCCTTACCCGGAGCGGCCGGTGCGGGTCGCACGCCGGGGCTTGAAGACCTAAGGTCCGAGCCAACCGTCGCGCGAAGGTCAACGAAACCCCGCACCGGCCCGAAGCCGATGCGGGGTTTTTTTATCGCAAGTCAAATGGGAGTCGAGTGATGAAGCTGTTTTCACAAAAGGACGTCGACAAAAAAGCCCTCAAGGGTGCGCGGATCTGCGTGCTCGGCTATGGCAGCCAGGGGCGCGCACACGCCTTGAACCTCAAGGACAGCGGCTATGACGTCGTGATCGGCGTGCGTAAAGGTGACAGCTTCAAGAAAGCCAAGAAAGACGGCCTGAAGGTCGCGCTGCCCGCCGACGCGGTGGTCGGCGCCGATCTGGTCGCGATGCTCGCCCCCGATCTCGCGCAAAAGTCGCTCTATAAAGAAGTCGTCGGGAATTTGAAGAAAGGCGCGACGCTGCTGTTCGCTCACGGCTTCAACATCCACTTCAAGCAGATCAAGCCGCGCAAAGATCTCGACGTCGTGCTGATCGCACCGAAAGGCCCGGGTGACCTCGTGCGTCGACAATATCAGCAAGGTCGCGGTGTGCCGAGTCTGGTCGCCGTCTACCAAGACGCCTCTAAGAAAGCCTTCGCCAAGGCATTGTCCTACGCCGACGGTATCGGCGGGACCCGCGGAGGCGTGCTCAAGACGACTTTCGCTGAGGAAACCGAGACCGATCTGTTCGGTGAACAGGCCGTGCTCTGCGG
>RGUL01000107.1 GCA_010027845.1 Gammaproteobacteria bacterium | reverse complement strand
GCTCGAGCGCGGCACCAACATCGCCGTCGTCTCGACCGTGCCGCTATCGGAAATGTTCGGCTACATCGGTCAACTGCGCGCCATGACGAGTGGTCGCGCCTCGTACACCATGGAGTTCTCGCACTACGATCTCGTGCCGCGCAACGTGGCCGAGAAGGTGGTCGAGGAAGCGAACAAGCCGGCGAAGTGAGTCGAGCGCGAGCCGACGCGCTCGGCTGATAGTCGGATAGAACTAAGAAAGCCGGCCGTGTGAAAGCACGGCCGGTTTTTTTATTGTCCGCAGACGAACGTTAGGATCGCTTTGCCGGGCGAACCTTCCGCCTCGGTCGACCACTCGCTAATTTCTTTGGCCTCGCGCAGGACCTTACCGGTCGCCACCGGGCCGTCGTACACCGTTTCTTCCAGCGTGCGCGTCTTGCCGTCCTTGCAGTCGGCCTCTTCCAAAGAGCGGCGGGAGCGGACTTCGTTGTCATTGTGATCGCCCAAATCGATCACTTGCACGTACTGTCGAGTTCCGCCCTTTTTCTTGATCGATTTTTGATCGATCAAGAATGCCCTGCCATCAAAGGTTTTGTAGACCGTAAGATAGGATGGGACCGACACGGGGCCGGCGGCGACACTCAGAGCCGGCAGCAAGAAAAACAGGGCGAGTAATATTCGTAACACTGGCGCTCTCCTCAAAAATCCGCGGATAATAAAGACGAATTTTACACTCCCGGCGAACCGGAAGAAATCTGGTCCGCTAGGCGTTCGCCGATCTCGCAGCGATCTCGCGGACGTAACGCTCATACGTGCCGGCGGGCAATGCAGACCGACGCTCCAACGCTAAAAGCAGATGAACGCACAAGTCGACGCTCCGAAAGCAAGCATGCGAGATCGCAACGAATTTTTTAAGAGACTCGTCCGTCAATGCATCGATACGCAGAGGGTCTCGCAGGTACACAATGTCAGCCTCGAGCAATTGGTTCCCGGGAACCCGAAAATTATCGTTGAAGATCGTGGGCGCGATGGACCACCTTTTTACGTCGAGAAAGCAATGAGGGACAAAACCGTTCGCTCGCATCCAAACGTCCATCTCTCCGAACGACGGTTGCCCGTGATACAAAGGGAAGAACGAAACCTCCGTTTGTACGGCAAGACAACTCGCCAACTTTGAAGTGGAATTTTGCAAAATTCGAAGTTCAGCTCCTTGAACGTCCATCTTTAAAAAATCGATATTCGGCAACTCCACTAAATCATCGACCCGACACGTCGAGACGTCCGCGACCTGCGAGACAGCCCCAAACTTTTCGAACCCGTTAAAAAATCGTAGGGACTCAAGACGTGGCTCCAGCAATGAGGTCATGCCACTTTCAGGGGCGCAAAAATGCACCTGCGCCCGCGATCCGTCGTAGACAAAATCGGAAAAGATGGTCGCGCGCTCACCGTACATGGCGCGCAGCGAACTAATTTGACGCTCATCACCCTCGATGGCATTGAGTCGAGCCATCCCGGCATCGATCAAGGTCCGATAAACGGGCGCCTCGTTAATCGCGGCCGCGCCGATATCCAGAACTTGGATCTCGTTAGCCAGCTTCAACAACTCCGCCAGTGCTTTCATGCAGCCGCTCTCAATTTTGGGATTTCGTTCGAGTCTACATTCACGGCCAGTGCTTACGCGTCGGGTCCTGGCGAAATTCGGCAGTATCGTCGTAAACGTGGGGCATGCGGCCTAATTTGCGTATTTCGCGTGTTGAGACGCTCTGCCCATTGCACGTTCACCCACTCGAGTCGATGAAGCCACCCACCGTTCGGCGCGTCGTGTTGTCAGCACCGTAGCGGTCGCTCGCCTTGGGGTGCTTGATACCACGTGGGGACGCTGTGAGCCCTTCTCTATGCTGCTGCGACTATGCGCAATCCGGAAGTACCAGGCTTCCGATGCCATCGATAACTCTCCGCGCGCACACGTTAGGCAAAACGCGGCTACGGGTCGACTTCCGTTAGCAACTCCTTTCGACAGAGCCAACCCCACAACAACACTGGCGTCACCATCGGCACGACGACGACCGTCAGATAAGACGCGAACGGACGGAGTGCCAGTATCCGACCGGATACGGCAACGCCGTGGCCGGGAAGTCGGGTGGTTTGGGCAAAGTATGGTCGTCGACCAGACCACTCAAGAAAATAGCATCCAGCATGTACGCCACCTGCCGAAAGGCGCCACGCTATTTGACCGCACCCAACTCGGCTTTGATCGCCGCTGAAAACGCCTCGGGGTACAGAGGATCTGCGGACGGAAGCCGACCGCCCAGCATGAAGGTTTCGAACACGCCGTTCCAACGATCCATCCAGACGAGCGCATACGCTCGAAAACGCTGTGCCTCAGTCCGAAAACCAGCCGTTTTCGCTTGCGGCTCGTAAACATCGATCAGCGTGACGAGGGCCACGGTGTTGGCCGCGACGCTGTCGAGTTTACGCTTGGTCTCGGCATGCCGACCGACGCCGTCGCGTCGAACATCGTTCAAATAAGATTCGGCCGCACCCACGCTCGCGCCCGTCGGCGGCGTCGACTGCAACTGGCGCAAAGTGTCCTCACGCTGCGCCAAAATGCTCGACATCGCCTCGAGCGTTGCGCGTGACGCACGCCGATCGTCCGCGCTACGCCCCGCGCAACCGACCAACGTCAGCGCCGCCACACACAGCAAGCTCAACGTCGCGAATTTGATCCGTTCGCCCTGCACGCCGGAGTCTCAATGCGCCTCGGCGGTCAACGCGGGCGCGGAAAGCCCGCCCGTCTTGCGCAGCCAGGTTTTGATGACCTCAAGATCTCGAACCTGCGACTGGATCGCTTTGATCGCCTGCTCTTGCTGCAGGATGTGCGACTGCTGATCAGTCAAAAGTTTTTGTGTCAGCTGCAGTTTGGCGTCGCTTTTTTGGAGCTCGTTCAACAATAGCGCGGCGAGCAAGTGATAGGCGACCGTTTCGGGTTGCCCGTCTTTGTTGTAAACCACGAGCTCCGGGAAAACCTCGGCGACCTCGTCGCTCGGCTGATCCTTTTTGTAGCGGAAAGTCACCGGCCGCAACTTCAACAAGCGCTCGCTCGCAGCGCCCATCGGATTGATGTCTTCTTTGTAACGGCGCGAGGACACCACCGTTCCGAGTTGCCCGTTCGGGTCGACCAACACCACACTTCCGGGCGTGCCGGTGGTCACTCCGTTAACGCCGGCGACAAAAGTTTTCGTTTGTGTGGCCGCGGTTCCGATTCGAATTACGCCGCTCTCCGCAGCAACACCCGCATTGCCGATGACGATATTATTCGATTCGGCACCCGCGTAGTTTGATCCGGCCGTGGCGCCGATTGCGACATTTGCAGAACCCGTCAAGATCTTTGATAGCGCAGCCGCGCCCAAGGAAGCATTGGACGCGCCGGTGGTCAACAAAACAGCCGAACCGGCGCCCACCAAGGTATTACTCGCGCCGGTCGTGAGCACCGTCGCAGCGCCGGACCCGACGATCGTGTTGAGCGCACCGGTTGTCAACGCGGGCGCAACGCTGGCGCCGATCGCAGTGTTGTCGCTACCGGTCGTTACCGCGGTGGCGGCGCTTGCCCCGATTGCCGTATTGCTCAAGCCGGTAGTCAGCGCTTTGAGCGTCTCGTGACCGACTGCCGTGTTGTAGCTTCCGCCGGTACCAGTCGCGCCCGTGCCTGCCGTCGACAACGCCGAAAAACCGAATGCCGTGTTGTTGATTGTCGAAAGCGGAATGCTGAATGCGCTCGTGCCCGCCGAAGTGAACACGCTGGACGCGAGGACACCGTAACCATTCTGCCCCGCCGGACCAGCGACGCCAGGCGCACCGGCCGCACCTGCAGGACCTGCAGGGCCTGCAGGACCGGCGGGACCTGCGGGGCCAGCAGGACCGGCGGGACCGGCAGGACCAGGCGTCGCTGCCGTCGTCGATAACGTTTTGACCGACGCCTTCAGATCGTCGATATCTTTGGCGCTGCCGTTGACCGAATCGGCGACGGCCTTGAAGTTGCCGTTCATTTCGTCGGCCTTGATCGGCGTTCCCGAGGTGAAGGTTTTCGGTACGGTCACGGGTCCCGCCTGCGCCGACAAAGAAATGGTCGCCGTGACGAACAAACCGACAACGATTTTGGAAACTTGCATGGTCACTCCGAGTCTTTAATACCAGGTCGCCGAATCCCAGACCGCCGAGTCCCACGGGAACGCCCCGGGCGACGGCGGGCTCGCAATCTTCGTTTGCATGGCGGGAACCACGGTATTTTTGACCGTGGACGAATAAGCGTCCGCAAAGCCCTTCAACAAATTCGAACTACTGCCGGAAACGCCTGCCTTGATCTCGGCAGCGACGATTTGCGAAAACTCCGACACCGAAACACCGGTCGGCGCAAGCTTCGCAATCGCGATCAAAACGGCACCGTAATTGAGCTGCTGCTCCGTGCCGTCGAGCCGTTTTCCCGTGCCGACGTCCGTGATGCGCAATCGCTCGGGGACGATCGACAAGTCGATCTTGGTCGGATCGAGTCCGAAATACACCATGACTTTGAACGCCGCCGCGTTCAATGAATCCGCACCGAGCGTCGTCGGCACCGTCACACCCGCGGCTGTGCCTTGCACGCCCGCGCCGATCGCGACCGCATTCGTCAACGTTGTGACGCCGTACTGCACGCTCGATTTATCCGCGATCGACTGCGGCAACACCGCAAGCAAACTTTGACTGGCGGGGAACGGGCGTGCACCGTCCACCCGTTCGTCGTAATAGGTCGCATCGGCGGCTCCGGTAACTTTGACCACCAGTGCGCCTTTGTAGCTCGAGAAATATTTGACGTCGGCGATGCCCGTCGCCTGAGTCGTTGCGCCACCGAGTCTCTCACCGGAGTCGGCGCGGAAGATCTCGGCTTTGACGCCGGCCGAGACACCACCTAAAACCGGCACGACCGACAACGTTCGCGACTCCAAGGGCGTCGCCTTCAAAACTCGCGAGGGCTTGCTCTCGCCGAACGCGTTGGTCGCGGTCACTGAACATGCGTACTCGGTGCCGGCCGTCAGCCCGAGCACGGCGATGGGGCTCGCCGTGCCGTTCACCGAGGTTTTGACGTCCCCCGCCACACAGGTCGCGGAATATGAAGTGATCGACAAGCCGCCGGCGACGACCGGGCGGTCGAAGGCGACGGACAGCCCGCCATCG
>RGUL01000106.1 GCA_010027845.1 Gammaproteobacteria bacterium | reverse complement strand
ATTGGACAGTATTCCAGTGGCAAGTCTCGCGGGAGTTCGCAGCGCAGTGGTGTAAGCAATTAAAGTACTTTAATTATTTAATTTTCGCCTTACGCGGACTCGACGGGCCGTGTGCGCTCGTCGAGCTCCTTCACCGCCTCGATCAGCAGACCGACGAGCTTGGGGTAGTCCACGCGCAGGTACCCTTCGTGCTCCGAGACGAGCGAGGGGTACACCTGCTGCGTCTCCTGCGCGATGAGCCCGAGCTGGTAGCGCTGGTCGTCGCCCGCGACCCACTTGAACGTCACGCCGCGAAGCTTCGCGCACTTCTCCAGCGCACCGGTCACGGTGCTCACGTCGCGCTTGAGCCTAGCGTCACTAGTGGCGTAGAAGTTCGAGGAGTAGCACCCCGCGGTGAACGAGCCTTTGCCCGTTGCCGTCACGTCACCACCCGCTGTGACGTTAAGACACGTAACGTCGGCGCTCGTCGTGAGTACATTGTCCACGAAATCGATGACTTTGTTCCCCTCGCCCGTCACGGTGGTGCTGATCGTCGCTTTGTGCGCCGTCGTGTCGTAGCCGAACTTGATCTTACCGACCTCGGAGTCGACGCCTCGCGCGAGAAGCTTCCTCTCCGGTGTGCCTGAGACGGCGGTTCCCGGATTGACGACCAGATCGCCCTGGTTTACTTCAATTGCGCCGTAGAAAGTAGACGCTTGCGTCGCGGATGACTTACCGACGAAGAACGGATGTTCAACATACACGTGGCCTGTGAACGTCGATGTCCCCTTGACTTCGAACGCGGTATTGACCGTCGTCTTATCGGTACCCGCGCCGCTGAACGTCGTGGTACCCGTGACCGTGAGCGTCGCGTCTGTCGCTGGAGTCGACTCGGTCGCCGGTTTCGCCGGCGTGGCCGTCACGAACGAGCCGATGCTCGTGACGCCGCTGATAGTGACGGTATCCGCGAACACCGAGTCGTTGTTCACCTGCAGGCTATCGTTCACGACCACATTGTTTCTGATGTACGCGCTGCCGTTCACGACCAACGCCGCGTCGGTAACTAGCGTATCGGTCGTGTTGAGCGTCGAGCCTATGAGCACGTGGTCGCGCAGACGCGTGGTGCCCGTCACGTCGAGCGTGCCGTATACAGCGAGCATCGCGCCGCTCTGGTCAGTCAGCGGCACCGTGCCGATATCCGTGCGTGACTTGAGGTTCGTTACGCCGGTCACCGTCGCCGTGCCCGTCACACTTAGGTTGCCGCCGATGCTCGCGACGCCGCCGGTGTACAGCGCGGTGTCCACGTACGCGGCGCCGGCAACGCGGAACTTGCTCGAATTGCGCGTTGTGGTGAGCTCGGTCCCCGTGATCGACGTCGCGCCGATGTCCACATTCGCGGCGGGCTCTTTGGCGAGCACACACGAGTCCATCACGCGCAGCGCGCCGTCGACCCATACGCTTCCCGCAACACCGAGCTTAGCGCCGGACCTGTCGGTGTTAGTCGCCCCGTTGTAGATGCTCAGGTCCGTCACTTCGAGACCCGAGCCGATCTCGACGCGCCCTTTGAGCCTCGAGGTGCCCTCCGTGCTGCTCTTCCCCGTGATCGCGGTGTCGCCCGCAACAACGAGGCTCGACTTGAGCGTCGCCGCGGCACCGACCTCGAGGGTCGACTTCAGTTCAGTGGCTCCCGAAACACCGAGAGTCGATTGGAGATCCGTAATACCGGAAATGGTCGTTGCGCCCGTGACGTTCAGCGTGCTCGATTTCAAGTGCGCGTTCACGGTAACTTGCTTCGCGAACGTCGCGATGTCGCTCGCCTCGATCGCGCCCGTCACGTTCAGGTTGCCATTCAGCGCCGTTGCGCCGGTCACCGTGAGCCCGGCGTGTACGTACGCGGAGCCCGCGACGGCGAACTTTGTGCCACTCGACGCCACCGGCTCCGATACAGCCCCGTACGACCCGACCAGAACTTGGTCGCTGAACACCGACCGGCCGGGACCCGAAGCGGTCAAGACCCCCGTGAGCGTCACATCGTTCTCGATGTACGCGGACCCGTGGACCTGAAGTGCCTCGGACCGTGTAGTCACACCCAACGTCCCGACGACAACACCGCCGCTCGTAACTTTGAGTCCTTGACCCGCGGTCACCTTGCCCGTCACGTCGAGCGTCGAAGTGAGGCTAGCTGCGCCGCTGGACAGCGTCCCGACCGATGCGGCGCCACTGCAAGTCAGCGACCCGACACTGGCTGCGCCACTAGCGGTGACGGACCCAGTGCTTAGCGACGTGAGGCCAGACACGGTCTTCACGAGCGCGATGGTGTCGCCCGTCACCTCGATATTGTCACCCGCCTTGAGCTGGCCGGCGCCCGAGAATTGCTCGAATTGCAGATTGTTCGGACTCGCCGACGTCGTACTTAGGATCGTCGACTGACCGTCGGCTACAAGCACGAAGCCGTGGTTCTTGTGCGTACTTCCTTCGGTCACGAACACGAACGAGCCCGCCTTGATTTCACCCGACGGGTCGTCGTTGAAGTTCGTCGAGCGCACGAGCCTCCACGGTTTCGGAGAGGCTACCCCGCTTCCTGCGTCCGCGAGGTAGTACACGCCGTTCTCCTTCTTGTCTGTCTGGTTCATCACGAGGAACCGCGTCGCGACGCTCTCGTCTTCGCTCGCGACATAGCTGAACGAGGTCGCGGAGATCTTCTTTGTACTCGCTGCATCCTCGCCAAGGTCGAAGAGTTTTGCAAGCAGGTCGCCGAACGGGCCTGGCGTGGTCGCGCTCAGCTGGTCGTTCGCTACGCCGCCGCGGCTCGCACCGTAAATCGCGCCGATGTTTCCCATCGTGCGCAGCTTCACCGCCCCCTTCACCGTGAGCCCCGACGCAACGGAGTCCACGTAGTACTTCGTCGCCGCGTCCGTCGTCGCCTGCGGCTCCGCGATGTTTCGCAGCAACGTCCGCGCATCGTTATCGCCCTTAAAAGTGAACGACGGCGTGAACGTTTGACCGGCAACACGCGTATCCGCTATAATCCGCGCACGCGGTACCGGCGTCGCGTCCGTTTCCGTAATCTTGGGCGCCCCGTCATAGAACCAGAGGTCCGTTCGACCTAGCTGCGAGTAGTACGACGGATCCGCGCTCGGTGGCATTATGCTTTTTTTGGTGGTGGTGGTGGTGGGCTTTTTTTAGTTTTTTTGGGGGACTAACCTCCCCTTTTTTTCCTTTTTCTCTTTGTTCTCCTCTTGGTGTCCGGTTTTTTTTTCAAAAAAAAATATGGCAAAAAAACGAACGTACGGCCTTTTTTTTTTCTTTTTTTCTTTTTTTTTCTTTTTTTTCTTTTTTTTCGTTATAACGTTATATTCCGTAACCCTTCTTCACCGGTGTTTTTTTTGAGGCTTCGACTTCGACTTCACAGGTGCCTTTTTCCGGGGCTTAGACTTCGACTTCACCGGCGCCTTTTTTTGAGTCTTCGGCTTCGACTTCGCCGGTGCGTTTTTCTGGGGCTTCGAATTCGGCTTCGACGGTGCCTTTTTCTGGGGCTTCGACTTCGACTTTTTGGGCTTCGACTTAGGGGCCAATCTGTCCTGTCGGCCCTTTCGGGACTTCGACTCCGACTTCGACTTCGACTTTTTGGGCTTCGAGTTCGACTTCGACTTTGACTTTGTGGCCTGTCGGCCCTGTCGGCCCTGTCGGCCCTCTCGGCCCTGTAGGCCCTGTCGGTCCTTCTTCGCTTTGCTCGCCGTGCCCTTCGAGGCCACCTTGCTTGCTTTGCTTGCTTTGCTTTTGCTTGCTTTGCTTTTGCTTGCTTTGCTTTTGCTTGCAGGGCCCCTCGCGGGGCCCTTGGACTTACGCGACTGAGAGGATACCACGCTCGCTTTGCTCGCTTTGCTCGTTTTGCTCGGCGCGCGGTGCTCCCCGAGCCCGAACCCCGGTGCGCCGTTCCCGAAGTAGTACGCGAACCCGAAGTCCGACGAGTCCAAATCCGCCGTCATTTTTTTAATTTTGGGGTTTTTCTTTCTTTTCTTTGTTTTTTTGCTTTTCCTTACGTCATACGAAGATTTTTATTTTTTTTGGGAGGATTGGGCCTTAGGCACCCCCATGAGGGGCCCAAAGGCCCCACTCATCAAAGGCACCCCCATGGGGCCCTCACGGGGCCCCTCGGTTTAGTAGAAAAATCAGTAGAAGATGTCCCACGAATCGAGCGCGGCGCTGTGCAGCTTCACACCGCCGTCCCACGCGCCCGTCCCCACGATACCGTACTGACCGCCGCGCAGCTTCCGCACCGACACACCCACGAACGGCCGGATACACTGGTTCACATACGCCCGTATTTCCCGCGCGTCCCACTCGGCCACCGGACGCCGTTTCGAGCACTGCACCAGGAACGCCGCGTCCACCTGGCTCTTGTACTCCGCCAGGTGCTCGCGCAGCTCGCCGCACCGCGCCTCCAGGTCCGCCGCCGCGAGCCGCGTCGTGTCGAACGCCGAGTCGAACCCGAGGTCGCGGATCAGCTGGTGCACCAGCAGCAGCCGCACGCCGTTCGAGCGCGGCAGGTTGCTGCACGCATACACCGCGTCCGGCGCCGTCGAGATCCGCGTCCCCTCCGTGCGCATCACGTCCTCGATCCGGCGCATCACCGACGCGCCGTCCCGCGCGCCGTCCGCGGGCAGCATCAGGCACATCCGGTGGTACGCGCCCTTGTGCGCCTGCCTCGAGTGCCGCCGCATCATGTCCACCGTCAGCGCGTCGTGCCCCACGTCGTACCACGCGCAGAACTCGTACCGCTCGGCACGCGCAGCGCCTGCCTCATCCTCGCGTACTGCGCGTGCGTCAGCTTCTGCGCGTCCACCACCGCGGCGTAGTGCTCCTCCCGCGACGCGACGGCGCGCATGTGCACTTCCTGCCTCACCGCCGCGCCCGCCGACACGTCGCCCTCCTCGCTCGCCGGCACCGAGTGCACCGTGTACCCCTTCTCCGTGCAGATCCGCAGGAACCGCGCGACGAAGTTGTTGAACCCGTTCACGCGGTACATCGTGTTCCACACCGACAGCGCGAACAGCGGCGAGCGCGAGAACTCCACCCGCCAGTCCGTCGCGTACGCCGCCTCGACGCCCTCCGTCGCGCGCACCAGCGGGTTCGACATGTGCTCCACGATCTCCTCGTAGTTGTACTCGTGGCTCGGCTCGCTCGGCGTCGTGTCGAACGTGACGCACACGTGCGGCGAGTGGAACGTGCGCACGCGCC
>RGUL01000105.1 GCA_010027845.1 Gammaproteobacteria bacterium | reverse complement strand
ACCTCCGAGCAAGTGCCTTGGTAGCAAGGCACGCCTCGGGCCTCGAGCGCCTCGATGATCGAATCTCGGGACCAACCGGGTGCCAATTTTTCGGGCCGAACGTGGACGTAGAGTTTGTAGCGGGCATGGCGACAGCCCGATGCCGCAGGACAACCAGACCCGCATCGACCCGCCGAACAGCGAAACTCCGGCACACGCAGCGCCGGGATCGCCCGGCAGGTCGCAAGCAGCGCGTCCGCGTGTGCGTTACGTTTTTGCACCCATGCTTCGACGTGTCGCAGTTGCACGCGGCCGATGGCCGCCTGCACTTCGAGCATGCGCCAGTTGGACCCGAAGGATTCGTGCAGCCAACGAAAACCAGGCGGATGCGATTTTTCGTAGACGGCCGCGAAACTTTTGCCGTGATCTTTGTATTCCCACATCGACCGCCAAAGTTGCTCGTCGCGGGTCGTCACCATGCCACCTTCACCGCCGGTGGTCATGATTTTGTCTTGGCAAAAACTCCAGGCACCGATGTCGCCGATGGAGCCGACACTGCGACCTTTGTAGCGCGCGCCGTGCGCCTGCGCACAGTCCTCGATCACGCGCAGCCCGCGTGCGTGCGCAAGTTCCATGATGGGATCCATGTCGCAAGGCCAACCGGCCAAATGCACGCAAACGATCGCTTTGGTTTTCGACGTCAATACGCGTTCGATCGTCGCAGCGGTCAGATTGCCGGAGACCGGATCGACGTCGGCGAACACCGGGGTCGCACCGACCGACACGACGCAAGAGATGCTCGCGATGAAAGTGCGCGGCGTCACGACGACCTCGTCGCCGGGCCCGATGCCGAGCGCGCGCAGAGCGAGTTCCAACGCAACGGTGCCGTTCATCAACGCAACGGCATGCGGCACACCCACCCAAGCGGCGAACTCGCGCTCGAATTCCCGGCATTCGGTGCCGGTCCAATAGTTCACCCGATTCGACGCGAGCACCGCTTGCACCGCTGCGGATTCTTCGGCGGTGAACGACGGCCAAGGCGGAAACGGGGTATTGAGCACTCGGGAAAGTCTACCGCATGGCGCGGGCGGGATTGCCGACCACCGTTGCACCCGCGGGCACGTCGCGAGTCACGACCGCCCCCATGCCCACCACGGCGCCGCGACCGATTACCAAAGGCTTGCCGGGCTTGCCCTGTTTGATCATCGCGCCAGCGCCCACGTACACGTGATCTTCGATCACGACGTTACCGTTGCAATGCACGCCGGGCGCAAAGGTCACGAAGTCACCGATGACACAGTCGTGCTCGACGTAGCTGTAAAGGTTGGCGTGATAATGGCGGCCGATTCGGACGTTCGAGGTGATGGTCACGAACGGACTCAAAATCGCGCCTTCGCCGATCGAGACGTCGTCCATGACGATGACGTTCTCGGCCCGCGCTTCGAAAAATTCGACACCGTCGGCCACGCACTTCGCCGCAACCCGCGCTCGAACGTGTGGATCGGAGATCGCGACGACGATGCGTTTTCGAGACGCCGCATCCGTCAAAAATTTCTGGTAATCGACGCAGTCGTGTCCGTTCACGACGGACGGATGCGCGCCATCGTCGACGAACACGACTCGCCCACCACGCACGAACGGCGCGGTGCGCACGAACGGCATGACGCCACGTCCGCAGCCGCTCGCACCGTAAATCGCGTGGATGACTTCAGCCAATTTTGTCACTCGCCTCACTCGACCCCGTGAACTTGGGCATCGTCGCCTCGCCCGCCGCGCTGATGCCCCGTCGCGCAAGCACCGCGCCGACCGTTAGCGCGAGAATTTTGATGTCTAGCCACATCGTTCGGTGTTCAACGTACCACACGTCCAACTCGAACCGCGCCTCCCACGACAAGGCATTGCGCCCATTGACTTGCGCCCATCCGGTGATTCCCGGGCGCACCTCGTGGCGCCGCGCCTGCCGCGGCGAATACAGCGGCAGATACTCGAGCAACAGCGGACGGGGCCCGACCAAACTCATCTCGCCCCGCAACACGTTCCAAAGTTCGGGCAACTCGTCGAGACTGGTCGCTCGTAGCCATCGCCCGAACCGCGTCAGACGATCTGCATCAGAGGTCGAATCCGCGGTCGGTTGACGCATGCTGCGAAACTTGTACATCACAAACGGCCGACCGAACGCGCCCGGTCGGCGTTGCGCGAACACGATGGGCGCACCCAAAGAAATGTAAATGCCGACGGCGAGCAACGCCATGGGAATCGCGAACAATAGTAGCGCGATGGCCGCCACGACAATGTCGAACAACCTTTTACTCACGGTGCTCTGTTGTAAAACATCTTCTACGGCACGATACACCAGGCGCGCAGTAACTTCATTTGCGCTTGCCAGCCGCTGCCCACACCGCGAGAATCCGAACGATGAAACCCGACACCACGCAATACCGCTTGGGCCTCGTGATGTTCGGTCTTCTGCCATTTCTCGCAGGCCTCAAGGGCCTAATGATTCCCGCCAACGTCACGTTATTAGCGCCGACGGCTGCGCTGGCCGCATTCGTTGCCGGTCGTTGGCAACGCGTCGGCACGCCGAACCTCGCCGATCTCGCGTTGCTCGCCTTGATCGGCTTCATGATGCTGCGCCTACTAGCGTCCCTCAACTTCGTGATCGGCCTGCCGCTCGACTACGGCCTACATGCGATCTCACTGCTCGTCGTTTGCCCCTTCATGTATTACGCCGGACGCACTATGGCGCTCGAACTTTCGAGCGAGCACGCAGTGCGGCTACTCGGCATCAACATTTTCGTCGTCACTTTTTTCTTAATCGCAATGGTCGCCGCACCGGATTTCGTCAAAAGAAACGGACTTGCGGCAAACAGTTATTACCAATATTTAGGCGATGGCTTGGCGGTCGCTGCGCTGACCGCCTGGGCCTTTGGCTACCGTTCGAAATTCTATTGGGTTTACCTACTGACGGCGTTGCTACTCGCCGCGAGCGGCTCGCGCGCCAGCGCGGTGGCGTACGCGATTGCGATGGGATTCAGTAACATCCGCTTACTAACGATCGGCGCGATCGTCACCGCCCCACTCGGTTATTGGCTGTCGAGCATCATCGCCTCGGGAGCCGGTCTCGATTGGGCGGGGCAATTCCGCGTATTGAGTACGTTCGTCGCATATTTCGCCCAAGACGAAGAAGACGCGAGCTTCTCCGAGCGACAGCAGTTCTTGGACAACGCGATCGACGTCATCACGAACCAGCCGATTTTCGGGCAAGTCGCCTATGAGGTTCGTCTCGGTGAAATGGGTGAATACGCCCATAACATTTTGCATCTATGGGCGAATTTCGGAATCATCGCCTTGATCTTGATGCTGATCGTCTTGTTCGGCATGCCACTCGCACGATTGCTCGGGCCGAGCCCGCGAGATGATCGATATCCGTTACCGTTATTGGTGTTCGTCGCGACCGAACTTTTGTTCTTTCGTCATCCGGAAAACATCGTGCTATTTTTCGCGCTCGGCATCTTGGCGAGTCTTTACGGACGTCAAGCGCGTAACGCGTAGACTCGGCGTAAAAGCACGAAGATCGCCGCCAAAAATCCACCGATTGCCGTCGCAATCACCACGATCAACGTTCGCCGCGGTGAATAGCGACGATTCGGCTGAATCGCCGCATCGATCACTTTGTACGCGTATTCGTCGCTGCTGCGCGCCATCAGCATTTTCTGCATTTCCGACTCGACCACGCGACCCAGCGACTGCTGGACCGCGACGACGGACGTCGCGGCAATTTCTTTGTTTAGGTAGGAGAGGTTGCGCTCGGCTTCGCGGATCGCCTCCTCGCGCATTCGGTCGTTCAGTTTACGCACGAAGTCGTTGGCCCAACTGGCTGCGCGAGCGGGGTCGGTCCACGTCATGGTGACGGTCACGAGACCGGTGCGCCGGTCCTGCTCGACGCCGCGAACCTTGTCGTCGAAAATTCGAACCGCATCGCGTACGTCTTGCCGATCGTCGAACGGCCCTGCTTGCGTGAACAGTGCGGGCATGAGCTGCTCGTCCGTGATGAATTGGCGCGCATAGCCCTTAGATTTCAAGACTGCGAGCGCCTCCTGGCCCGCAGACCCGCCAAGCGATCCGAGCGAAATTCCTGCCATGCTCGCAAGGCTACCCAAATTACCGAGACTGCCCGTGGCCCCGCGTTTATCCACGGGCGCGACGACGACCTCGGCCTGGTACCACTCGGTCGCGAGCAAGGCGTACGCGATACTGATCGCCGCGAAAACACCCGCGACGATGATGATGAGCCAACGGCCGGACCACAGCGTTTCCCACACCGCAAAGATATCGAGATCGGCTTGGGCGTCGCGCGGCTCTGAAGTCGTCACAACAACCCCACTGCCTTGGCGGCGATCGCGACGTTGTAGACGATGGTCGTCACGGTTTGCCACAGCGGCAAGGTCGGCAAACGGTCGGTATCGATCGGCGCGACGATCGTGTCGCCCGGTTGAATCACGACACGCGAACCACGACGGAACCAACCCCCGCCCATATTGGCGACCACGGAACCGTCTGCACGAACCACGTAAATGCGTGAATTATCGGCCTTGCGCGTCAAGCCGCCACTCAATCGAATGTAATCTTGACTGTCGAGGCCCTTGCGGTAGAGATGCGAGGTCGAATTTTGAACTTCGCCGAATACGGTGACTTCTTGTCGTGCGCCCGGCACGAGTAGCGTGTCGCCATCGCGCAGCGCGACATCGGCCTCACCACCCACGCCGCTCGATAACACTCGCGGCAGATCGACGACGAGCCGGCCTACGGGCTTCGCCGTTTCAAGTTGTCCCAGTAAACCCTGAGCCGCCGTCAACGCTTGTGCGCTTTGCGCGCCACCTTGCGAGCTTTGGCTCAGACTCACCGCAGTCGTCGCCAGATCGGATTTCAATCGCGCCGATAGTTCGCCGATCTGTTTTTGCTCACGCTCTCGTAAGTCACGGCGCGTGAAAACCGCGCCTTGAGCGAACGCCAACGACGTGATGCTAGTGGCCGACAAGCTCAAGAACCTGCAATCTCTTAAAGCAAAGACCGGAGAGATAAAAGGCGCCAAGAAGGTAACAGTAGACGACGTCAACGCAATACTGAAGAGCGATTCTGAGAACAAGGCAGAAGAGATAATGAAGCTTTTCGGAAAATAAGAAATGCCGCAATACAAAAAAGGCGCTCGATTTGAGCGCCTTTTCTATTTCTTCGTAGTTCCTATCTCTTTTCCCTTCTCGACCATCCTTACCGGGAATCCCCACAGATA
>RGUL01000104.1 GCA_010027845.1 Gammaproteobacteria bacterium | reverse complement strand
TAGGTGAGCGCGCCGAACTTCGAGTACGGGTCGCGGTACAACCCGAGCTCTTCGCCGAGGCTTTCCGAATAGAGGCCCCAGCCTTCCACATAGGCCGTGTAACCCGCATTGCGTCGAAATTGTGGTTTGTCGGCCTGCTCCATGGCGAGCGCGATCTGCAGATGGTGACCAGGCACAGACTCGTGTGCCGTCAAAACTTCCATCTCGTATTTAGGGCGCACTTCGGGTCGGAACAGATTGACGTAGTAATAGCCGGGTCGCGACCCATCGGTCGCCGGGCCTTGGTAGTAGGCGGTCGTCGTGTTGGGTGCGCTGGTCGCCGGAATCGGCCGTACACCGTACGGCGTCTTGGGAAGCGTCGAGAACACGCGCGGCAAATTAGGATCGATGCGGCGGGTAATTTCGCGGTAGCCTTCCAAAAGTTCCTGTGGCGTCTTGTAATAGAACTGCGGGTCGGTGCGCAGAAAGACGAAGAACTCTTTCAACGTGCCTTTGAAGCCGACGCGATCTTTGATCGCGAGCATCTCGGCACGGATACGCTCGACTTCGGAAAGCCCGATGCGGTGGATTTCATCGGCCGATAATTTTTCGCTGGTGGTGTGATACGCGATACGTTCACGATAAAAATCTGCGCCGTCCGGTGTGTCGAAAATGCCGACGGAGTCACGCGTGGCCGGTAAATAGCGTTCCTGGAAGGCTCTGGTGAAACGCGCATAAGCGGGCAACACCGTCTTTGCGATGGCATCACGGCCGGCGGCGGCGAGCCGCGCACGAGTCGACGCGTCGATCGAGTCCGGGAAGCGCAGGAATGGGGCATAGAATGGGCTGTCTTCCGGGCGCGCCACGTTCTGCAGCGCCAG
This sequence comes from Gammaproteobacteria bacterium, assembly GCA_010027845.1. Lineage (GTDB taxonomy): Bacteria > Pseudomonadota > Gammaproteobacteria > Steroidobacterales > Steroidobacteraceae > UBA964. Next base: position 4,509 of record RGUL01000104.1, on the reverse strand, counting down.
TTGCAGTGGAATACGCTGCATGATCGCTCGTGGTTGCGTGCGTTTCTCACGAGCCGCTTCGTCGAGCAGTGCGATGTGTTGATCGACCAGTGTGCCGACCGCCCGTAAACGGGCGATCCAATTTTCGTAGTCACGCACCGAGTCGAACCGCAGCAGTTCGGTGATTTCCGATAACGTTTGAATGCCGCCTTGATGATTGATGGCATAGAGGTGCGGCTTGAAGCGCCAGACCGCGAGTCGCTGTCGATATTCGCGCTCGAATAGTTCGTAGTTCAGTCGATCGGCGGCGCCGAGGCTCGCGCGCGGAATGGCCTGCAAGGCCGCGAGCGTGTCGAGATCGTGCCGGTGACGAGCTGCGATCGCTTCTTTGGACATATCCGTCCAGCGATCGTTGTACCGATTGTCGCCGAGGTAATTCGCCATCTGCGGATCGGTGGCCAATTCTTTCTGCCAGGTCGCCTCGAACAGGCGGTGTAGGTCGGCGGCGGCATCGGCCTGGTTCGCGGCGGTGGCGGCGGTCGACAACAGGATCAAGAGTGAGACAAAGATTTTCTTCACGGTCACTACCTCGGCTGCAGGACGACAGTCTATGATGATTCGGTAGCCGAGTCCGCAACCCGGAGGAAACGCGATGAAAGAAGGTCAAGCCTATCCGCCGTATATCGGCATCTCCGATGTCACCACACGCTCCCACGAGCAGATGCGCGTCGAGGGGTTTTTCGACGGTCAGCCATCACTGATGTTCGACGAGCCTGAGGGCTTCGACATCGGCGATCCGCCGGAGCTTCGCGGGCGGTCGCGTGGTTGGACGCCGGTCCATGCGCAGCTCGCCGCACTCGCCGGGTGTACCTCGATCACGATCGCCGTCGTGGCGCGCGACCAGAAGTTCGTGCACCAGGGGCTCGTCACCAAGTTGCGATCGCTGATCGACATCCGTGGATTTTTCTTCGATCTGCATCTACAGCCAAAGTTCGAGCAGTTGAATTTCGATTTGACGTTAGATACTCGTGAGAGCGTGGCGCGGATCAAGGCGTTAGCGACCGAGACCCACCGACGTTGTCCGCAACTCGGCTTGTTTCGCTTGGCAAAAATTCCGCTGGTCGTCACGTGGTTTCGAAAAGGCAGTAAGTCGCCACTGTTCGAAGAACGCTTTTCTTTGCGCAAAGGCAAGACTCCGGAGGACCGGTTGATCGCAACGGCAGCCAAACTTGCGCGGCATGCGTAAGGTCGCGGTTGCGCTGCTCACAATGATCGTGGCGGTAGGCGCGGGCGCTGCGCCCACCTCTAAACTCGATGCAGGGCAACGCGCTGCGTTGGAATCGATGGAGCGGGCGTTCGCGCAAATCGTAGCGGGCGAGCAGCGCGCCGGAGTCGTGTGGGAGGTCGCTAAAGACGGCGTAGTCGTCTCGCGTGGCGCGATCGGTTGGCAAGATCGTGAAGCGCGTGTGCCAATGAGCGCGACGACGACGTTCCGCCTTTATTCGATGAGTCGCGCCGTCACTTCGGTCGCTGCCTTACGGCTCGTCGAGCGTGGACAGTTGCGATTGGACGCGCCGCTCGCCACTTACCTACCAAGATTCGCAACGCCGACGGTTTTCGAGATCGTGCCCGGCGTTGCTGAGCCGCAGATCGTTCCGGCGCGGCGACCGATCTTGATCGGTGATCTGTTGTCCTATCGCGCAGGCTTCGGCTATGCCTACGACTATCCAAAATCGGCCGGCTTGCAGCGCGACGAGGTGATCGGTCTCGACATCAGCACCGCACAGGGCATCGATCGATTGGCGTCCGTGCCGTTGCTGAACCATCCGGGTGAGCGCTGGCACTATGGTTTCGCAAGCGACGTGCTCGGCCGCGTGATCGAAGTCGTGACGGGTGTGACGCTCGATCGCGCCTTGCACGCCCTCGTGTTCGAGCCGCTGGGTATGGAATCGACCGGATTCGTCACCTCGCCGACACGACTCGCGAAAGCCTACGGTCCTGACAAAAACGCCGGTACGTTGGTCGACGTCACCGAACGGTTACCGAAATCTGCCGACTATCTGCGCGCGAGCGCGATGCACTCTGGCGGTGGCGGGCTTGTTTCGACGGCGCACGACTATTTGATCTTTTGCGAAATGCTGCGTCGCAAGGGCGTTGGACCGAAGGGTCGACTACTGAGCGAAAAAACGGTCGCAGCGATGTCCACCGACGATCTGTCGGCGTCGCAAGGCCCGCTGTTCTGGCATCAAAAAGATCCGTCACCGATCGTGATCGGCGGTGGCTGGGGCCTCGGTGTCGGCGTACGCGCGCACGATGTCGATGCGTCCGGTTTGATCAGTCGCCGTGGTGAAATTTTTTGGGGCGGCCTAGCGGGCACGGGATTCTTCATCGACCCGGCATCGGGTTTGAGTGGGGTCGTGATGACGCAATACTTAGGTCCGGACGGTGACGAGCCCGCCTTGTTACTGCGTCGTGGAGTCTACGGCGCGTTCCCGCAGCGTCGCTGAATTCGAAGGAGATCGTGATGGATCGTCGCGAATGGATGGGCTCGGTACTAGCAACGTCGGTTGCGGCCGGATTGACCGAGGCCGCACCGAAAAACACGTCCGACAAAGAAATCGCCGCTGATGGTCGCTATCCGGTGGTGCCGCTCGAACGAGAGTCGATTCGCATCGGGCTCGTACAAACTCGGTTCCGATCGATCGATCCAGATAACGTCGAGCGCAGCCGCAAGGAAAATCTCGCCTATATGCTCGATTGGATCGATCGTGCACAGCAAGACTCGCATCACGACGTATTGATGTTTCACGAACTGCCGCTCACGGGTCTGTCGATGACTTGGAACCGTGCGACCATCTTGAAAGGCTGCATCGAAATTCCCGGGGTCGAAACCGAAGCGATCGCTCAAAAGGCACAGCAACACCGCTGCTACGTGATCTTCGGCGCGTATGTGGTCGACCGCGCTTGGCCTGGGCATTTCGTCTCGGCGACGACGATGATCGGACCGGACGGGCGCATCGTCGATAGCCAATGGAAGGCACGCAACATCATGGGCGCACTCGGTGGTATCGAGCTCATGACGACGACGATTTTCAATGTGCTTGATCGTTACGTCGAAATGTACGGCTGGGATCGTGTGTTGCCGGTGGCGCGCACGCCCATCGGCAACATCGCCCTGTCTTCGGTGCAACTCGAACCCGAATTGTTTCGCGCCTTCGGCATGAAGGGTGCGGAAATCGTGCTGCGAACCGCGACCGGGCGCTATCGAATGGCCGACATGCAAGGCGCACCGTTGCACAACGGTTTTTGGTCTGCGGTCGTCAACAACGCATATCTGCCCGATGATCCGCAGGGCTTGCGTCGCTATTGGGCGGACGGCGATTGGCGCAAACCCACCGCCGACTCGACCAACGTTTTGACGACGGCCTTCGACGCACGCGGCAACATCGTCGCGCAGGCAAGCGATCCGACCGAGCAAGTGGTGAGCTTCACGATTCCGATCGCCGCCCATCGCGCCACTGCGCGACAACCCGTCGTGCACGCAGAGCTATATCGACGCAGCTTCGATGCGTATGTCGGTCGCTATCCGCCCGGTGCGTTCCTGCGTCGCCAGCCGTCGACGGTGGAAGAAGCTGCGGCGATGATCAAGGCCGGTGAGCGTTGGCGCCGCTGAGCGCTGCAAGTTCCTCTAGCAACAGCGCGTTGAAGCGGTCGGGTTGTTCCATCATCAAAAAATGCCCAGCGCCCGCGAACGGCACGTAGCGAAACGACGGTGCGAAGTTGCGGATACGATCGGCATCGGTCGGCGCGCCGTGATCGGCGTTGATGGCGATGATCGGTACGCTCAACCGTGACATCGCATTGCGACCGTCCCAATTATTGAGTTCGCGGATCGAAGCCATGCCGACCTTGGGATCGCCGCTCGCCATGGCATCGGCGATACGCGTGACGAACGCCGGATCGGCATCGTCGCGAAAGAAACTTTTGCTCACAAAAAGCTGCGTCGTCGTCCGAAAATCGGCGGCGAAGGCCCGCAGGCGTTGATCGGTGTCGGCTGCGGAGGGTGGTGGTAAGCCCACGTTTTTGAAGGTGTCGACCCCAATGACGGCGATGACCCGGTCGCCTAGCGCGAGCGCCGCTTCGACCGCGACCGGCCCACCCATTGAATGTCCGATGAGGATAACCCGTGCCGAGCCCGGCAACGCGCGCACTACGCTCGCGACGTCACGACCGTAGGCTTGCATCGACCAGTCTTCGCGATCTGCCGAGGAGCGACCGTGACCGGCGAGATCCAGCGTGACGACGGGGTAGTCGCCACGCAGCGCGTCGAGTTGCGCGTCCCAGTAGGTTTCGTTGCAAGACCAGCCATGGATCAGGACCAGCAAAGGACGTTGGGCTGACGGCGCACCGAAAAGTCGATAGTGCAACATGGAACCCTCGCTCGAACGCACGCTGCGCGCCTTGCCGACCACCGTTGCCTGCGCCGAGATGATCGACAGCGAAGCGAGCAGTGCTAGCGCACGGAGTACA
>RGUL01000103.1 GCA_010027845.1 Gammaproteobacteria bacterium | reverse complement strand
TGCGGCACTTTCGAACACGCAGCGCGCGGCAGTGATGCTGATGCTGCTCGGCGAGGAAGAAGCGGCCGCAGTGATCCGTCATCTCGCGCCCAAAGAAGTGCAGCACTTGAGCGCGGCGATGCTCTCGGTGGCGGATCTGTCGCAGGAGGCCGTGAGCGCCGTGCTCGACGGCTTCATCGCCACGATCAAAAAGCAAACCAATATCGGCGGCGGCGTCGATTATCTCGAAGCCGTGCTCAAGCAAGCGCTCGGCGAAGATAAAGCCAGCAGCGTGCTGAGCCGCATCATGCCGGCGTCGTCGAACCGCGGCCTCGAAGTGTTGCAGTGGATGGACGCGCGATCGATCGCGGAGATGATCGTCAACGAACACCCGCAGATCATCGCGATCGTACTCTCGTTCCTCCCGACCGGAAGTGATCGGACGCGTCGCCTCGCTCGAAACGATTCAGCCGACGGCGATGCAAGAACTCGAGGCGATCATGCGCCAGCAGTTCTCGTCGAACTCGTCGCTCAAGTCCTCGAGCGTCGGTGGCGTGAAGTCCGCTGCCAAGATCATGAACTTCGTGAAGTCGGAGATCGAGCAGGGCATGATGAAGCGCTTAACCGAGCGCAACGCCGATCTCGCGCAACGAATTCAAGACAATATGATGACCTTCGACAGCCTGGCGGGCTGCGACGGTCGCAGCATCCAGACTTTGATGCGGGCCGTGCCGTCGGAGCTTTTGATGGTGGCGTTGAAGGGCGCAGACGACATCGCCAAGGACAAATTCTTGTCGAACATGTCGGCGCGTGCGCGCGAGATGTTCGTCGACGAAATGGAACAGCGCGGGCCGATGCGACTCTCCGACGTGGAGGATGCGCAAAAGCAGATTCTGCGCACCGCGCGTCGCTTGTCGGATGCCGGCGAGATGATGCTCGCGGGTCGCGGAGATTACGTCTAAACCGACGTCGCCCGTATGCGCCTCTCCACCCCATTCACAAGCGCAGGCGTCCTGCGTCGCGCGACCACGGACGACGGCTCGGCGTTCGCCTCGCGTCGTTTCGCTAAGCAACGCGCAGATTTCATCCTGCGCGAATACGCCAAACAACAAGACGACGCACCGCTCGAGGGCTTTTCGATGGGTTCGAGCGAACCCGAAGAGCTCGCGGTGTTCGAAGCGTCGGAGCCGACCGCGGTCGAAGCGATCGCGATCGAGCCCGGCATTCCGGCTGACGAAAGCGAGCGATTGGTGCGCGAGGCGGAGCAGCGCGGCCGTGAACAAGCGCTAGCCGAGATGTCGGAGGCGATCGGCCAAGCGGTCGCGGCGCTCGATGCCGCGGCGCAGGCGCTCGCCGTCAAAGATGCAGAACTCGAGCGACAGCTGATCGTTCCGCTCGCCCAAGCGAGCGTTCAGATCGCTGCGCAGATCGCGCGGCAGACGCTGAGCACGCCCGAGGGCCTCGAGCGATATCTCGACACCGTGCTCAAAGCACTGACCGATGCCGAGCGTCAAAACGAACGTCAGGACGTCGTCGTGCGCTTGAATCCCGAGGATCTTGAGGTGCTCGAGCGCGGCGCGAATCGTCCGCAGCATTTGCGTTTACAAGCGGACCCCGCAGTCTCGCGCGGCGGCGTGATCGTCGGCGGCGAAGGCAGCGTGATCGACGATCGATTAGAAAATCGTATTCGTGAAGTGCGCGAGGCCGCACTCGCGGCAGCCGCCGAATTGTTACGCGAGTCGCGCGAGTGAGTGCGTTACTCGCGCAACTGCAGCGCGATCTCGGCAGTGTGCAAATTTCTCCGCCGAGTCTGCACGGCGTCTTGACGCGCGTGACGGGCATGATTTTGACGGCGCGCGGGATACGCGTGCCGCTCGGCGCCTATTGCGAAGTGATGGCCGAGGATGGCGAGGGCATCGTCTGCGAAGTCGTCGGCTTTCGCGAAGGCGAGGTGGTGTTGATGCCGCTCTCCGCGGTGCACGGCTTGTTGCCGGGTGCGGCGGTGCGCGTGTTGACCCACACGGCGCGCGTTGGCCTGAGTTCCGCGCTACTCGGTCGCGTCGTCGACGGCATGGGCGAGCCGCTCGATGAAGGTCCGCGCATCGAACCCGAAGTTTATGTCCCGCTGCGCGGCGAGCGACGAAACCCGTTGCATCGTGCGCCGATCGATACCTGCCTCGACGTCGGTGTGCGCGCCATCAATACGTTTTTGACGATCGGTCGCGGCCAGCGCATCGGTCTGATCGCGGGTAGCGGCGTCGGTAAAAGTATTCTGCTCGGCATGATGACGCGCTTCACCAACGCCGAAGTCATCGTCATCGGCATGATCGGCGAGCGCGGCCGAGAAGTGCTGGAATTCGTGCACGAAACTTTAGGCGAGGAAGGGCGTCGTCGGGCCGTGGTGATCGCCGCGCCGGGCGATTGTTCGCCGACGGTGCGCTTACGCGCGACCCACTACACCTGCGCCGTCGCCGAATATTTCCGCGATCAAGGCAAGAACGTCTTGTTATTGATGGATTCGCTGACGCGTGTCGCACACGCCCAACGCGAGATCGGTCTTGCGGTCGGGGAGCCCCCGACCACCAAAGGCTACACGCCGTCGGTGTTTTCTTTGATCAACGAACTCGTCGAGCGCGCGGGCGCGGTGGCATCGGGCGGTAGTATCACCGGGATCTATACGGTGCTGGCCGAGGGCGACGACGCCAACGACCCGATCGTCGATGGTGCACGGGCGATTTTGGACGGACACGTGTTGTTGTCGCGCGAACTCGCATCGCTCGGTCAGTATCCGGCCATCGACATCAACGTTTCTATTTCGCGATTGGCCAATCGGCTCGTCACGCGTGGCCAGCGCGATCTCGTACTCAAGTTCCGACGCTTGATGGCGATTTACGAAGAAAATCGTGATCTCGTCGCAGTCGGTGCGTATCGCGCCGGCACCAATCCCGAATTAGACGAGGCTCTGCAACGACGCGATATTTTGCGGCGTTTTTTGATGCAGGACGTCGACGAGTCGGTCAATTTCGAGGACGGCTTCCGGCAACTCGAAGCCGCGCTCGGCTGATGGCCAAGCCTGCCGAGCGTGCCAAGCGATTGGCGCGCGTACAAAGAATCGGCGATGCGATCGCCAAAGCATCCGAAGCGAACTGGCTGCAGCGACGCAGCGAGTTACAGGAGCACCAAAGCCGGCTCGACACGGTGACGACCTATTGCGGTGAATATGCGCGGCGCACGGCCGATCTCGAAGCAGAATCGACCGGCATCATGAATCTGCGGCTGTACCGGGAATTCTCCGGTTGGTTGTCGCAGATGGAAGTCGATCAACACAACGCCGTCGCGCAAGCACAATTTTTGGTCGACGCCGCTGCGGAAGAGGCGGCGGCGAAACGGACGTTCGCGCGTAGTCTCGAGTCGGCTGCAGAACGCGCGGCAGGCCAGGCCGCTCGCGAGTTGGCACGCCGCGAGCAGCAAACACTCGACGCCGTGGGCGGCGCACTGGCCCGTAAGGACTCTGCCGGCAAAAACGGCATGGCATCCTAGTTGCATCTACCCAGCCGTAACGTCCGTCACGGTGATTGCGGAAGATCATGGCAGCGACCGAACAAGTGCTTTCAACCCTCGCGAGGCTCGGGAATCTCGGCCTCGGCGGCGTCGAAACACCCGAAAATCGACCGTCCGAGCAGGATTCGTCGCTCTTTAGCGCGTTGCTCGAAGAATCCGGGGGCGGCAATCGCTCGCCGGAGGACAAACCTGCCGCCCGGAAGACGGAAGACGACGGCAACGGCTTGCCGGCATTGCCGGTGGCGATGCCGATCGCGACACCCGTTACGACGCCGGTCGCCGAGAAGGCTCCCGCGGAAGATTCAGAACTCGAAGACTTTGCGGTCAAACTTGGTATCGACCGCTCGCTCGCGCGGTTGTTGCTGACGCAGACCTCGGGTGCGCCCGCGGCCGATGCCACGATGGCGCCGGTGGCGACGCCCGACGTGTCCGGTTTCAATGCAGCATTCCAAAACGCGGCACTACCAAACGTGTTGCCGACGGCGACCGCTGAGTCGGCTGGATTGAGTTCGGCTGGGTTCACGGCAAGCTTGCTGGCTGCTGGCGCTGCGAACGTCGCGGACGTCGACCAAACGCCTATTTCTGATGCTGCGATCGGTGCTGCTGCGATCGATGATGCCGGAATCGCCGACGTCGTGGTGCGCGAAATAGTGGGTGCCAAGCAGATCCACACCAAGCCCGAGCCGATATCGGTGCAGCCGGATGTCGATCTAAGCCGAGTGACGACAGCAGCAGTTTCGATTGAAAAAAATTCAATGTCTGCCGCTACTGAAGTCGATCCGGCCGTAGCCACGCCGCCTTCAGCACCCACTCTCACGCAACTCGATCTTGCGCGTTTGACCGGGGCCTCAGCTTCGATTGCATTGACGAACGCGTCAGCCCGCGATTCGAAGATCGTTCCGCCCGCGTTGAACGCGGCTCCCGAATCTTTGACGCCGATCGCGGCGGCGCCGCTCGGCGATGAAGATTTGTTGCGTTGGCGCTCAATCGCCGCGCGCGCGGCGCCTGTAACGGGCAAGCTCGACTCTGCGGCCGCCGTGGCGGCGGCAGCGCCCACGGCCACAGCGCCGACCGAAGTCGCTGCGGCGGAAGTCGCGACGACGCTCGTCGACGGCGTGAAAGATCGTTTCGCGACGAAGGACGTCGGCAATCGCACGACGCGTACGAAAGATATGGTTCGCGGCCGCGAGGCGCAGACCAATGCCGACGAATTACTCGGCATTTCGTCGTTGCGCACGATGACGCTCGACCATGCGGTTTCGAAAGCGCCGATGCTCGCATCGACCTTGGGCGTTATGACCCTGCAGACCGCGACGCCGAGCGTCGTGCATCCCGACGCTGGTCCGACGACACCCGGTTTTGCGATCGACACTGGCGCGACGGCCGTGACGCAAAGCACTTCGGGCGGTGCGTCGGGCGGCATCATGAACGAGCCGCTGCGCATGCCGGAGCCGAAGCTCGACTTCGCGACGCGCGCGGAAATGTTCGCCGATCAAGTCGCGCAACGCGTGCTCGGCCAGATTCGTAACCAAGCGTACGACGTGAGCTTGCAAATCGATCCGCGCAATCTCGGACCGATGGACATTTCACTGCGCGTCGATGGCGCGAAGGTCACCGCGAACGTCGCGGTGACGCACCCCGAAGTTCGCGGCCTGCTCGAGTCGGGTTTGCCTAGACTGCGGGAATCACTAGAATCGGCTGGGTTAAGCTTGACGAACTGGTCGTTCGCTCAATCCGGCTCTCGCGACTCTTCGGGCGCGCGTCAGGGCGGCGGATCGGCCGCCGGCGAAATGCGTCGGGTGTCGCGAGTGACCGACGAGGCCGACACCGGCGTCGCGGTGAATGCGA
>RGUL01000102.1 GCA_010027845.1 Gammaproteobacteria bacterium | reverse complement strand
CTGCGCAAGCGTCATCAAACCGTGGTCGTGGCGGACACGCCCGAGAATCGCGGCTTGGTGCGCACCGCTCGTCACTTGCTCGCGGTCGTCGAGAGCTGATCGCAGCGCCGTACGGAGAATCAAAGAAATGCGCATCAACACCATCAAGCCCGCCCCCGGTTCCAAGCGTCCGCGCTTGCGCGTCGGTCGCGGTGCGTCGGCCGGCCAGGGTAAGACCTGCGGTCGTGGCGTCAAAGGTCAGCGCGCACGTAAGGGCGGCTATCACAAGGTCGGCTTCGAAGGCGGCCAGATGCCGTTGCAACGCCGCATGCCGAAAGTGGGTTTCCGCTCGGCGATGAAGGCGACCCGCGCCGAAGTGCGTCTCGACGAACTCGCGAAGGTGAAGGCCGAGGTGATTGATCTCGCAGCGCTGATCGCGGCGAACATCGTGCCGGTGTTCACCGAAGTCGCGAAGGTCGTGCTGTCGGGCGAAATCAAAAAAGCCGTCACGCTGAAAGGCGTCGGCGCGACCAAGGGTGCGCGCGCGGCGATCGAAGCGGCCGGCGGCCGTATCGAAGCTTGAGCGTAACGCAGAGCACGGAACGAAACTGACGTGGCAACGACCATCAACAATCCGGCTTCGACCCTCGCCGACGCGACGCGTTTCGGCGAGGTGCGCTCGCGCCTATTGTTTTTGTTCGGTGCGTTGATCGTCTATCGCATCGGCACCTTCATTCCGGTGCCGGGCATCAACCCCGCAGAAGTGGCGCGTTTCTTCGAGCGCTCGCAAGGCACGATCCTCGGCATCGTCAACATGTTCTCGGGCGGTGCGCTCGAGCGCCTGTCGATTTTTGCCATGGGCGTGATGCCGTACATCTCCGCCTCGATCATCGTGCAGATGGTCTCGATGATCTATCCGCCTTGGGAAGAGCTGCGCAAAGAAGGTGAGAGCGGTCGCCGCCAACTCACGCAACTCACGCGCTACTTCACCGTGGTGCTCGCCGTGTTCCAGTCGCTCGGTGCCGCTACGGCGCTGCAGAACGGCAACATGGTCAACAACGCCGGCTGGTCGTTCCTCTTCATCGCGACGATCACGATGACCACCGGCACGATGTTCTTGATGTGGCTCGGTGAGCAAGTCACCGAGCGCGGCATCGGTAACGGTATTTCCATGATCATCTTGTCGGGCATCGTCGCCGGCTTGCCGGGCGCCATCGGCCGCACCGTCGAATCGGTGAACACCGGTGAAATGTCGGGTCTGTTCGCGCTGGTGTTGATCGTGCTGGTGCTCGGTGTGACCGCGTTCTGCGTCTACGTCGAGCGCGCGCAGCGTCGCATCGCCGTGCACTACGCCAAGCGTCAAGTCGGACGGCGCGTGATGGCGGGTCAAACGAGTCACTTGCCGTTCAAGCTCAACATGGCCGGCGTGATTCCGCCGATCTTCGCCTCGAGCTTGTTGTTGTTCCCGGCGACCATCGCACAATTCTTCGGTACCGGCGAAGGTCGCTTTGCCGAAACGCTGCAGAGCATCGCCGCCTCGCTCGGCTACGGCCAGCCGCTGCATCTCGTGCTGTACACGATCCTGATTTTGTTCTTCTGCTTCTTCTACACCGCGCTCGTCTTCAACGCGCGCGAGACTTCCGAAAATTTGAAGAAGTCCGGCGCCTTCATTCCGGGCATCCGCCCCGGTCAGCAGACCGGCGAGTACATCGACCGCGTGCTCACGCGGCTCACCCTGTGGGGTGCGTTGTACGTCGCAGCGGTGTGCCTCGTGCCGGAAATCATGATTTCGCGCGGCGGTGTGCCGTTCCAATTCGGCGGTACTTCGCTGCTGATCGTCGTCGTGGTGGCCATGGATTTCATGGCGCAGCTGCAAGCACATTTGATGTCCCACCAGTATCCCGGCTTGTTGAAGCAGGCGAATCTGATGGGTTATGGACGCGGCGGCGCGCCGCAGTAAAGGGTAAGCACAATGAAAGTTCGTCCGTCCGTCAAGAAAATCTGCAAGGACTGCAAGATCGTGCGGCGTCGTGGCGTCGTGTACGTGATCTGCAAAGATCAGCGTCACAAGCAGCGTCAAGGTTGATCGTCAAAGAATTCGACAGGCCGTAGTAGCGGCTTCGAGGCAGGAAACATGGCACGTATAGCTGGCATCAACATCCCGATGAACAAGCATGTAGTCATCGGACTCACGCACATCTACGGCGTCGGCCGCACGCGCGCTCGCGCGGTTTGCGAGGCGGCGGGTGTCGATCCGACCACCAAAGTCAAAGATCTCACCGAAGCCGAAGTGAATTCGCTGCGTACGCAGATCGCGAAGGGTCTCGTCGAAGGCGATCTGCGCCGTGAAGTGTCGATGAACATCAAGCGTTTGATGGACCTCGGTACCTACCGCGGTCTGCGGCATCGCAAGGGCTTGCCCCTGCGCGGCCAGCGCACGCGCACTAACGCGCGCACGCGCAAGGGTCCGCGCAAGCAGGCGGTGAAGCTCAACGCGCCCCCGGGCAAGTCATAAGTTTCAGCAGGCGGATAGCACATGGCAGAACAGAAGCAACAGTCGAACGCCGGCGCCAAAAAGCCGAAGAAGGCACGCAAGAACGTGCTGGACGGCATCGCGCACGTACACGCGTCGTTCAACAACACGATCATCACGATCACCGATCGCCAGGGCAACACGCTCTCGTGGGCGACTTCGGGTGGTTGCGGCTTCCGCGGCTCGCGCAAGTCCACGCCGTTCGCGGCGCAGGTGGCGGCCGAGAAAGCGGGCGTGGCGGCGCAAGAGCACGGTCTGCGCAACGTCGAAGTGCGCGTCGCGGGTCCCGGCCCGGGTCGCGAGTCGGCGGTGCGAGCGCTCAACAACTGCGGCTTGAAGATCACCAGCATTTCGGACGTGACGCCGATTCCGCACAACGGCTGTCGTCCGCCCAAGAAGCGTCGCGTCTGACGCGCGTCGCAAGAGGAAGCTAAAAGATGGCCCGTTACGTTGGTCCCAAGTGCAAGCTCTCGCGTCGCGAGGGCACCGATTTGTTCCTGAAGAGTGGCGTCAAGCCGCTCGAGAGCAAGTGCAAACTGCAAGTGCCGCCGGGCGGCATCAAAGGCGAGCGCAAGACGCGTTTGTCGGAATACGGCTCGCAGTTGCGCGAGAAGCAAAAGCTGCGCCGCATGTACGGCGTGCTCGAGCGCCAGTTCGCCAACTACTACCAAGAAGCCGCGCGCCGTACGGGTGCGACCGGTGAGAATCTTTTGAAGTTGCTCGAGTGCCGTCTCGACAACGTCGTCTATCGCATGGGCTTCGCGGCGACGCGCTCGGAAGCGCGCCAGCTCGTCAGCCACAAGGGCGTGCAAGTGAACGGCGACGTGGTGACGATCGCGTCGTACCAAGTTCGCGCCGGCGACACGATCCAGATTCGCGAGAAGGCGCGCAAGCAATTGCGCATCCAGAACGCGATGCAGATCGCCTCGCAAGTCGGCTTGCCCGAGTGGGTCGAAGTCAACGACAAGGAATTCAAGGGCGTCTTCAAGCAGGTGCCTGCGCGGGACGACATCCTGCCGGACATCAACGAGAACCTCGTCGTCGAGTTGTACTCGAAGTAAGAGGAGAGGAAAACGATATGCAAGGATCCGTTACCGAGTTCCTCAAACCGCGCGTCGTGAAGGTGAGTCCGCTCGCCCCGCGCCAAGCGCGCGTGGTGATCGAGCCGTTCGAGCGCGGCTTCGGGCATACGCTCGGCAATGCGCTGCGACGCGTGTTGCTGTCGTCCATGCCGGGCGCTGCCATCACCGAAGCCGAGATCGACGGCGTGCTGCACGAGTACACGAGCATCGAAGGCGTGCAGGAAGACGTCGTCGATATTCTGCTCAACCTCAAGCAAGTCGCGATTCGCATGCACACACGCGATTCGGCCGAGCTGCGTCTTTCGAAGAAAGGTCCGGGCCCGGTCACGGCGGGTGACATCCAGACCGATCACGACGTCGAGGTGGTGAACCCGGACCTCGTGATCGCCAACCTCACCAAGGCGGGCGTGCTCAACATGGTGTTGCGCGTCGAGCGCGGTCGCGGCTATCGCCCGGCTTCGCAGCGCGTGGCGTTCGAGGAAGCGACCCGGCCGATCGGTCGGCTGCAACTCGATGCGTCGTTCAGCCCGATCCGTCGCGTCACCTACTCGGTCGATGCGGCGCGCGTCGAACAGCGCACCGACCTCGACAAGCTGATCCTCGACATCGAAACCAACGGCACGATCGACGCCGAAGAAGCGATCCGTCGCGCCGGCAGCATCCTCAAAGATCAGCTGTCGGTGTTCGTCGATCTGCAGGGCGAAGAAGAGATCGGTGGCAAGTCTGAGTCGGCGCAGTTCGATCCGATCCTGCTGCGTCCGGTGGACGAGCTCGAGCTCACGGTGCGCAGTGCGAACTGCCTGAAGGCCGAGAACATCCACTACATCGGCGATCTGGTGCAGCGCACCGAGGTCGAGTTGCTGCGTACGCCGAACCTCGGCAAGAAGTCGCTCACCGAGATCAAGGAAGTTCTGCAGAGCCACGGTTTGATGCTCGGCATGCGTCTCGATGGCTGGCCGCCGTCGGGTCTGCGGCACGACGACGAACGCGGCGTGATGTGATGTCGCGCGCGACCTGCGGGTCGCGCTCGATCGAAGAGTTCAGCGAGGTTTTTGTATGCGTCACAAACTTTCCGGCCGGCAACTGTCGCGCAATGCTCCGCATCGTCACGCGATGTTGCGCAACATGAGCGTTTCGCTGTTGCGGCACGAGACGATTCGCACCACGCTGCCGAAGGCGAAGGAATTGCGCCGCGTGGTTGAGCCTTTGATCACGCTTGCCAAGACCGACAGCGAAGCGCGTCGGCGGCTCGCGTTCGCGCGTTTGCGCGATCAAAAAGTCGTCGATAAGTTGTTCACCGATCTCGGCCCGCGCTTCAAAGCGCGTCCGGGTGGTTACACCCGCATTCTGCGCATGATGCCGCGTGCGGGTGACTCGGCGCCGATGGCGTTGATGCAACTGACCGAGGCTGCTGCGGCCGCTGAAGCGACCGCCGCCCCGGCTGCTGCCGAAAAGAAGCCGCGCGCGCGCAAGAAGGCCGCAGCCTGACGATCACCCGTGGCGGATGCCGCGGGTGAGGTTCTCGCAACCGCTCGCCGTGACGGCGAGATTGTCTTCGATCCGAATTCCGCCGAACGGCGCGAGTCGCTCGACGCGTTGCCAATCGACGCTGCGGCCAACCGGTTGCGTACGCGCCGGCTGCAACAAGGCGTCGATGAAATACAGCCCGGGCTCCATCGTCACGACGAACCCCGGTTGCAACACGCGCGTCAGACGCAGCGCGGGATCGCGCGGCGGCTTGGCAATTCGATGCCCGACTTCGTCGGCCAGGAAGCCGCCGACGTCGTGCACCATCAAGCCGAGCAAGTGGCCGATGCCGTGCGGGAAGAATAGCCGCGCGGCATCGCCCTCGACGGCTTCGTCGACGCTGCAACGCAAAATGCCGCCCTCGACCAACAAGGTCGCGATCGCCCGCACCGCTGCCGCATGCACGTCGCGCCAATCGACGCCCGGTTT
>RGUL01000101.1 GCA_010027845.1 Gammaproteobacteria bacterium | reverse complement strand
TTTTTTTAATGTGGTTCTGCGTGTGCCTCGGCTCTCCAGTTGCGTCATGAAGCGGAGAGAAAGGGGCAAATCAAAATCGACTTGACGACAAACTCGAGTTTTTTCGTTTTTTTGGCACATGCATAGTCGCGACAACGCTACAAAATAAATATTCGCAGATCATCGTCAATCAATAGAGCGCAATCAGATGCCTCCTCGACGGCAAGCCCCCTCCGACCTAGCCCGACAAAGTCAAAAATGACGCGGAGACGCCTTTTCGGGGGTTTTGATCGTCGCGCGGTCAAGAGCCGTGCGCGGAAATACTGCGTTCTTCGGGTCTTTTACCCGCCCTCCACAAGCGCTGAGAGAGTTTGAAACTCGATCAAGTGGCCGCCGATTTAGGCGCTCGTAATAATTTCGCTACTTAAGATGCGGGAAGATGAGGTCAAATAGTAGAAGTAGCAGACCTCATCAAGGCTAATTTAAAAAATTCTCGCAGGTACCCGCACCTTTCCGGTCGTATATCTCTGCTCCCCCACCCACCAGCTCGGCGAGGTCGAATGACAGCATCAACGCGCTCCGCAGTGAAAAACGATCACCCAGGCCGCGCATATCCTCCTTCAGAACTAAAGCATAGACTCCGGATAGTATTGGGTGTGTGATCGATCGACCGAGCGAATGATGTTCATCAATTCGGACTACCGCCAACGAATCGTCCTGCGACATCAGGACCTGCCGTGGACCGCGAGCCCGGAAGCAGGTGTCGATCGACGCATGCTCGATCGGACCGGCGGCGAGGTTGCCCGCGCGACCTCCGTGGTCCGCTACCAACCGGGCGCCCGGTTCAGCGCACACACGCATGACCTCGGCGAGGAGATCTTGGTCCTCGAGGGCACCTTCAGCGACGAGACGGGCGACTATCCGGCTGGGTCATACTTGATGAATCCACCGGGATCGACGCACGCGCCGTTCAGCGCCGTCGGCTGCACGTTGTTCGTCAAATTGCGCCACCTCGGCCCCGACCAGACTGTGCGCGAGATCGTCGATACCAGCAGAACACCCTGGCATCCGGGCATGGTCCCCGGTCTCAGCGTGATGCCGTTGATGCGTCAAGGTACTGGATCAACGCTGGTCCGATGGGCGCCGAAGACCCACTTCAGCACCCATCGCCACTACGGCGGCGAAGAGATCTTCGTCGTGCGCGGCGTGTTCGCGGACGAGCACGGAACATATCCCGAAGGGACGTGGATCAGAAGCCCGCATATGAGCCAACACACGCCGTTCAGCGAGACGGGCTGCACGATCTTTGTGAAGACCGGTCACTTGTTACCGGACTGAGCGCAGAGCGTCTACTTCTCAGCCCCGCCGGAAATGGTGGTATTACTTGGAATCTGGTGGCTCCAGCCGTTCCGGTCGGCGTGATCACCAGCTTCTCACGGCTCGTGGTTTGCACGACCCGGCACCAGCAATAAATCGAATACGGCCGTGCTTAAGATCTGCGCGGCGAATTTCGAGCTTTCGACCTGTAGCGCAAGCACGTCGACGTCCAGGCGATCCGTCGGTTCCACAGTCTCGATTTTGCCGTGACAGCCCGCAGCCAGATGTTCCGCAGCGGTGCGTAGCGCTCGCGTCGACGAACCCGATCCACCGGCCGAAGAGCCGCCCTGACGATCGATCATCACGCCGATTTTCGGCACGGGGTGCCAGGATCGTCCATACGTCAATAAAAGCGGCGCGGGGCAGCACCGCATTAAGTAGAGATCGGTGACCGACGCGAGTGGCGCGGTCGCAACCCCCGTCTCGGTAAAACTCTTGACGACCAGCGAGGGGGCACTAACGAGCACCTGCTTGCAAACTCCCTCGCCCACCGTCGCCGCGCAAGCCGCCTCACTCGTGAAATCGATGTCGCGCGCTGAAACCGAACCACGCAACGCCGCAAGAAAACGGCGGCTTTCCGCGAGGCAACGGGTGACAATCGCAGTACTTTCCACGTCATCACCCAAAGCGTACGAATGCTCGGCATCGCAGGTGAATAGCTCGATCGTCGCCCCAAAATGCCGGGCGATCATCACCGCTTTCTGTAACGCGGCCTGCGACCCGGAAGCACGCTCGGCTACCACCAAGATTTTGTTGATGAACATCGTCATTAATGTACGCAACGTCGCACAGCGGTGGCGGTACAAGCCATAGCCATTAGTACGTACCGGACTGTCCGGGAAACGGACAGGTATGTTAGTGGCGCGTGCCTGCGATATGCGCTCCGTCGACACTGCGAGACATGACCGATCGTCGCGACAGCGCCTCCGCACCGCAAGGAGAATTCCAAGCACTACTCGATGCAACCGTCGATGCGGTCATCATGATCGACCACCGCGGTCACATTGAAGCGTTTAACCGTGCTGGTGAGCGACTCTTCGGCTACACGGCCGATGAAGTGATCGGGCAAAACGTCAGTATTTTGATGACTGCCACTGATCGCGAATCGCACGATCGATACATGTCACGTTACATGGAGTCGAGGGTACCTCATATCATCGGCGTCGGTCGCGAAGTCGACGCCCGGCGCAAAGACGGTTCGACCTTCCCCGTGTTTCTCTCGGTCGGTCAAATCCAAGACGCCGTGCCCCCGCGCTTTATCGGGTTGCTGCACGATATCACCCTACGTCGCGAGGCGATGGCCGCGATTCGTCGCGAACGCGATCGCGCAAACCTTTATCTAGAGATCGCACAAGTATTTTTGCTAGCGCTGTCGACAGATTTACGCGTGCAACTTGTCAACCGGAAGGGCTGCGAAACCTTGTTACGGCGCGAACACGACCTGCTCGGTCGCGACTGGCTGGAAGTCGCCGTGCCGCCCTCGCATCGCACGGCCGTGCGTCGAGTTATCGAAGACGTCGCAATTTCAAAAGATGATGCAACCTATGTGGAATACGAGGTTCATGACGCCGACGGACATCGGCACTTGATCGGTTGGCGCTTCATGGCGCTGCGTCACGCAGACGGTTTCGTCACCGGCTATTTTGCCTCCGGTGAAAACATCACGCATCGTCGCGCGATGGAACTATCCGTCGAACGAACCCAAGCCTTGCTCAACGAAGCGCAAGAACTCGCCAAACTCGGCAATTTCGAAATTTTCGTCGGTGGTGATGCGAACGCCGCAGCACCGTTTTGGTCCCCGCAGTTATACCGAATTTTCGGCTTGGATGCGCCCGCGGCGCCGGACGCTGCGCCAAACATCGAGGCGATCATCGAGCGTCTAATACCGAAAGATCGCGAGTTACTGCAGAATCTTTGGTCGCAGGTCTGCGCGGAGCCTGCCATGCGCGAAGCAGAGCTCAGGTTAAATGGCGAAAATCAGAACTTTAAGCAGGTACAAATTAGTCTAACTTCGACAGCGATGGGCGACGGCGGCATGCGTATCGCCGGCGCGGTGCTCGATATCACCGAGGCGCGTCGTGCCGCTGACGAAGCTCGCATCGCGCAAGAGCGGATGACGCACGTTGCGCGACTCGCGACAATGGGCGAAATGACCGCTGGCATAGCACACGAACTTAATCAACCGCTCGCTGCGATTACCAACTATGCGAGCGCAGCTAGCCGTCTCGCCGCGTTGCAAGCGCGCATCGGCGCAGATCCGGATGGCGACTTGGGAAGCGCGCTCACACAGATCGGCGAACAGGCTTTGCGTGCCGGCGAGATCATTCGTCGCTTACGCGCACTCGTGCAAAACCGTGAAACTCAGCGTGAGACCGTGAGAGTCAACGAACTCGTCGAGGAGGTGCTTGGCTTTGCACGAAGCGATGCGAGGCTTAGCGAAGTTCAAATCGTCACCGAATTTGACATCGGGATTCCAAAATTTTCACTTGATCGCGTTCAAATACAGCAAGTGCTTTTGAATTTACTAAGGAATGCCATCGAGTCCCTTGCGTCGAATCCGCGCGATCAACGCATCGTTCACGTCCGGACATCGCACGATGACGAACGAATATTAAGGATCGAAGTTGCCGACAATGGGCCGGGTGTGCCAGAGGAGTTAGTGGCGCGTATTTTTGACCCTTTTTGTACTACTAAGGAAACTGGCACCGGACTCGGCCTCGCGATCAGCCGCACAATCGTTGCAGCGCATCACGGTAAGCTTTCTCACCGCGTCATCCCCACGGGCGGAGCATCGTTTACCGTCGAGTTACCGAGTCCGAATGGGGGCGGAGAATGAGTCGCAAAGCTTCCGTGTTCATCGTAGACGACGACGATGCCGTCCGCGGTTCGCTGCGTCTATTGTTGAAATCCGTGGGCTTGCCCGCGATCGCCTACGCGTCGGCGGCGGACTTCCTGTTGTCTTGGCAACCCGAACAACCGGGCTGCGTCGTGCTCGACGTACGAATGCCGGGAATGACCGGTATCGAGTTGCAACACGAACTTAATCGCCGTGGCGCGATCATTCCAGTTATTTTTATAAGTGGCCATGCGGATATTCCGATGGCCGTCGAAGCGATCCAGCACGGCGCCTTCGATTTTCTACAGAAACCATTTCGCGATCAGGAGTTTATCGACCGGGTTCAACGAGCGCTCGCAACCGACGTCCAACGCCGCGATGAACTCGCTAAACATGAAGTTATTAGAGAGCGATTCGATTCCCTGACGCCACGAGAACGCGAAGTGCTCACCCTCGTGACCCAAGGAAAAGCCAACAAAGTGATGGCCGGACGTCTCGGCATCAGCCAGCGGACGGTAGAGATCCACCGCGCCCGCGTCATGGAGAAAATGGGTGCCGCATCGCTCGCGCATCTCGTACGGATGATGCTCGATCTCGAGATTCCAGGGGCCAAGTCAGACTGAGCCCCCCCGGCGGCGCGCTCGGCGCGGCATCGACGCCTTTGCGTCTTCTACTTATTCATCATCGGACGTGTTACGTCCAACATTCTTCCGTCGCGCCCGCTGCGCGTCGACGGGGCAGACTCGATGACAGCAAAGCAATTCGGCGCCATCCAATACAACGACAAGGTGGTGCGCCAATTCGCACTCATGACGGTCGTCTGGGGCGTGGTCGGCATGTTGGTCGGCGTGATCATCGCGGCACAGTTATTGTTACCCGAACTTAATTTCGATCTACCGTGGCTGACCTACAGTCGCTTGCGACCGCTGCACACCAACGCGGTGATCTTCGCCTTCGGTGGCTCGGCAATTTTTGCTGCCTCCTATTACATCGTGCAACGCACCTGCCACACTCGGCTATTTTCCGATCGGCTCTCGGCGTTCACTTTTTGGGGTTGGCAGCTGGTGATCGTACTCGCCGCGGTTTCGCTGCCGATGGGCTGGACCACGGGCAAGGAATACGCCGAACTCGAGTGGCCGATCGACATTCTGATCGCCGTCGTTTGGGTGGCTTACGCGATCGTTTTTCTCGGCACGCTGGCACGCCGAAAAGTACAACACATCTATGTCGCTAACTGGTTTTTCGCAGCATTCATCATCACCGTCGCCGTGCTGCATATCGTCAACAGCATGGAAATCCCAGTGACGCTGACGAAAAGTTATTCCGCTTACGCAGGTGTCGTCGATGCCATGGTGCAGTGGTGGTACGGACACAACGCGGTGGGATTTTTCCTAACTGCCGCATTCCTCGGAAT
>RGUL01000011.1 GCA_010027845.1 Gammaproteobacteria bacterium | reverse complement strand
GGTGTTCACGATGGTGGTTACGCCGACGGCGCTCGCTCGCCGTTTCCACCGGCGCCTTATCAACGCGCCGCCGCGCAGGCTTTTCGCCCCGATCTGCTAGCGATCAACCTCCGCGGGCTCGATGCCGCGTCCTCGACGCCGCAGGCAACGACGACGCGCTACGCGACAATTCGGGTCGAGCTCGTTTGGTGTCGCGAAACATTTTTCCCGCCGATCGGCGTGCTGCTCGCGCGAGCGTTGTTGCCGATGACGCGCGATGCGTTCGCGCTCGGCTGTTTGGTGCGCGACCGCGTGCCCTTGCGAGTCGACGCCGTTGCCGTCGCGGCAGCGTTTCCGCTGCCACCTTCGAGTTAGTGTCCCGAGGTGTTCTCAAGTGCCCGTAAGTCTGCCGGTGTGTCGACGTCGAATCGCGCCGCGGCAATCTCGACGTCGATGACCTGTGCGCGTTCTCGTTCGATCAGCGCTCTTGCGCCGCGATCGCCGCGTAAGGTTTGCAGTAGACCAAAGAATTTACGTGGGAATATGCAAGGCGCACCGCGCACTTCGCCGTGCCTGGCGGCGACGATCTTGTCGGGGTGATCGTGCCAAGTCGAGATTAGCGCGGTGTAGTCGTCACGCGTGATGGTCGGTTGATCGCCGAGCGCGATCAAGATCGCAGCGTGCGGGGGCCGCACGCGCTCGAGGGCGTCGAGTCCGGCACGGATCGAGCTCGCCAGACCCTCCGACCAATCATCGTGCGTGACGATTGCGCCGGTCACCCTAATCGACTCGCGTATGCGATCGGCGTTGGCGCCGAGCACCAGCGTCACGGGCGCGAGCGGAGCGAGCGCATCGAGCGTGTGTTGCAACATCGGCTTGCCGCGCCACGGGGCGAGCGCCTTCGGTGAGCCATAGCGGCTTGCGGCGCCGGCCGCGAGAACTAACGCGCCCAGCGGCGTCGGCAGTCCTCGTTGCGGTTCGGGGTCAGTCATGTCGTCGGCGACCGCTCCAAAAAACGTAGAAAGCGAAGATCGCCAACAGCGCATCGCCGACGGCGACGACGAGATAGGGCGCCGACGGACGCCACGCATCGAACAAAATTCCGCCGATGAACGAAGCGAGCAAAATACCCGCCGCACCGAACATGCTGAACACGCCGATGACCGCGCCGCGACTTTGCGATTCGGAAACCTGGCCGACGAGGGCCTGCGAGGCGAGGATGCCACTCATCTCGCCGACGCCCATGAACGCCGATGCGAAATACATGTTACGACCGAGCGGATCTTCGATCAGGCCGATGGCCCCGTACGACACCGCGGCGATCAGCATCGCGAGTGCGAGCGCGAGCACGCGATCAAGTCGATCGATGAACGCGATCACCACCAAGGCCCAAAACGTCGCGACCACTTGAGCGATAGCAAAGAATTTGGTGCCGGCCGCTTGTGCTTCGGCGACGCCGATGCCGCGGCTCATGCCGACGGCGGTGAGCCACAACAAAAAAAACGTCGACAGTACGGCGAGATCACCACGCGACACCATCGCCGAAAGATAGGCGAGTAGGACTTTACGATCGCGGGCGGCGGCGAGTCCGGCGCGCAGGGTGCCGAGTAGGGGTTCTTTGGGGGCGAGGCGAGCCGGTGCGCCGGCTTGCAGGCCGAAGGCGACCACGAACATCGGCACGAGACAGGCGGCGGCGATGGTCCAATACGAGCAGCGCGCTGCCCACACCGGATCGGCACCCAAAGATTCGACCAGCTTCGGCAGACGACCGCCGAACACCACCAGCGTTGCAACGCCGATGCCGTTCAAGAAAAAGCAGATGCCGACGAGTTTGCCGCGCGCCGACTCGGTCGCGTAGTCGGCGATGATTGCGGCGATCATGGCCGACACGCAGGCCGCGCCGACGGCAAACACGATTCGCGTCGCATACAGATGCGCAGGTTCGGTGGCGAGCGGATAGAGCACGTAGGCGAGCGCCATGACGATGAAACCGAGTGCGTAAATCGATCGTCGTCCGACTTTGTCGGACGCTGCGCCGATCACACTCGCTACGATCAAAAACATGATTTCATTGAGCGAGGCGAGATTACCGCCGAGCCGACCCTGCTCGCTGAACGGTACGTGCAGTACGGCATTGAACAAGTAGGGCTGCAGATTGCCGACCAACGTCATCAGACCGATGGTGAAAAACGAAGCGATCAACAGCGAGACGAAATGCAGCCGGCGGACGCCGGGCACGAATTCCCAAGGTCCGATGCGTAGGCTTTGTTCGGTCATGCGAGTACCCCCGCGACGATCATCGCCGATTCACCGCCTCGAAAGGAACCGCCGAAAAAACCGAGGGGCAGCGCACCCGGGTACGCTGCCCCTCGATTCGAGCGGTCGCTACGGACGATTTACCCGGCGGCTTGCAGGGTCGTCGAGGCCTTCGCAGCCATGCGCGGGGTCTCGTCGAGCACCCAAGCGTTGGTTTCGCGCCGTGCGGGAGACGGGATCGCGAACACCACATCGCCTTGCTCGCGAGCCTTGCGCAGCGCTTCCATGTCGAGCCGCCAGCCACGCGCCTCGAACTCGTCGAGTTTGTCGCGGTACTGCAGGATGACCTTGTCCGCCGGCATCATGAGTTCTTTCGAACGCGACGGCGGCGTCAGGCGCGGCGCGACGTTGTTCATCACCACGATATCTTGGTTCGCGATGAACATGTTGCGCTCGTTGATCTTCTTATCGAGCCAAGCGTTGAGGCGGGTTTTGATCGGTTTGCCGATGAGACCCATCTTGCTCGCTTTAAAAAAGCCGATGTTGCGTTGGTTGAGCAAAAACACGCGCGTCTTGTGCTCGTCGATCGGCGCCTCGAACATGTATTGGTGCATCGCCGTCTTCGGCGAGAAATTGATGTAGGTCCACATGTGGTTCGGGCCGTAGGTACCCGAGCCAGCTTCCATTTTGCCGCCCTTTTTGCGGAACTGGCGCATGATGGGATTTTTGAGTGGCGGCGCGTCGAAGGTCGACAAAAAACCGTAGCCCCACGGATTATTTTGATGCGGACGCAGTTCCGTCATCAGATAGGTGTCTTCGCGTTCGCCTTGATAGCCGTGCGTGGTGTGCACGTATTCGTTGTGCGCGGGATCGAGACCGTTCTCGATCGAACGCTCGTAGTGATAGTTGACGTCAAAGGTGACCAAGGTGCTGCGCCACTCGTCGGTGCCGTGCTCGGGCACCGGCATGATGGGCGGGCGTTGATCGGCCGGCAGGTCGCCGAGAAATGCAAACACGATGCCGTACTTTTCTTCGACCGGGTACGAGTCGACGCGGGCACGCGGCGGCGGCTTGGTGGTTTTGCCGATCGAGGGGATGCGGGTGCAGACGCCTTGGGAATTGAAGCGCCAGCCGTGGTAGGGGCACTGAACGGTGCCATCTTCTTTGCACTTACCCGCCGACAGTGAGGCGCCGCGGTGGATGCAGGTGTCGGAGAGCACCGCGGGCTTACCTTGCTCGTCGCGAAAGACCACGAAGTCGTGCGCAAGTATGCGGACTTTTTGCGGTTTGACGCCCAAATCCTCGGCGCGTACCACCGGATACCAAAAGTTCATGTACATGGCTTTGACCTCCCTGCCTAAGCCTAAATTTTCGGATAAACCATTGGCAGCTTAGGGCGTTGCGCTCTGGTTGTCCACAAGGTGGCCGAGGGGTTTCGCTGCCCCGACCATTCTGGGCGGGAACCATGTACAAAAGTGCTCATTAGGGCGGGTTACACGCTCAAAAACACGGGGGTATTACATGTCGCAGTCGAAATCCGGCCGTCTCGGCCTGTGGATCGCACTTTTGACCTTCTCAGTGGGCTTGCCCGCGCAAGCGCAAAACTCCAATGCCGAACCGACGGTCGCCCTCGACGAAATCGTGGTGACCGCGCGCAAACGTGAAGAAAATCTGCAAGATGTACCGCTCGCGGTCAGCGCAATCTCGGCCGAACAGATCGAGCGTGCGGGTATACGCAGCGTCGAAGACGTGGTGGCCCGCGATCCGAGTATGTCGTTCGATCTTGGTATCGCGCCCTACGACACCCGCATCGTGATTCGCGGTTTGTCGCCGACGCGTGGTCGACCGAACGTTGCAACGCTCGTCGACGGCATCGACGTGTCCTCCGAAGCGATCGGCGTGGCCGGCGGATCTTTGCTGATCAATCCGCGACTCGTCGACGTGCAGCGCATCGAAGTCGTCAAAGGTCCGCAGAGCGCGCTCTACGGTCGCAGCGCCTTTGCCGGGGCGATTTCGTACATCACCGCCGATCCGACTCGCGAGGTGTCGGGTAGCGTCGCAGCGGAAGTGGCGGCCTGGGGGCAGAACGAAGTGCGCAGCAGCATCTCGCTGCCGCTCGGCGATACGCTCGGGATGCGCCTCAACGGCTATAAATTCGATTCGCGTGGGCAATACAAAAACTCGGTCACCGGTGCATTCGTCGGCGGTGCGCGCGGCACGGGCGGGTCGTTCAGCGTCAAGTGGCAACCGACCGATTCCTATACTTTGAAATTCCGCAGCGAGTATTCGGACGATCATTTCGACGAACAGGCGACCGCCAACGTCAACTTCAACGGCTTGTCGTTCGCACCGGCGTCGGCATCGAGCTGCCGCACGTACGCGATCGCGAACCCGGCGGGTGGTGCGAACATCGTCTCGGCCGGGCCCGTGCTCGATGCGTCGTGCGTCTATGTCGATGCCAATCCCGCGTTGCCCGCCAACGTCGTGAACCTTGCGCGCTTGTTCGACACGGCTTCGGGTAATCGCGGAATTTACGACGACATGGCGGTGCCGTCGTATCGTGGCGCGATTCCGGGTCGCGCCGCTCTTAGCGTCAATTTCAATCCCGACTACACGCTCTCCACCGATAACGGCCTCACGGCACCGGAGTTCGCGGGTACCTCGCGACGGGTGTTGCGCTTGTCGACCGTGCAGGAACTCGACGCGGCGTTCGGCAAGTTTTCTTCTTTGACCGGATATACGCTCGCCAACGTGGTGGCCGACCAAGATTTCGATAAGACGGCGATCACCACCATTCAGCAAACTTTGAAGACCAGCGGACGCACTGAGCAGTTCAGTCAAGAATTGCGCTTCACGTCCGATTTCGACGGCCGGCTCCAGTTCATCACCGGACTGCAATATTGGACCGAGCGCGCCGACCAGTTCGACCGCAACAACACTGTGTTCGGTTCGGGCACGGCGTGCGTAATGGTCGCGGTCGTGCCGTTCCCGACGCCGACCGGTGTATGCGCACAGCCAACCTTCACATCGGCCAACGTCTCACCGTACATGGACGACGTCGCAAACGCTCGGAAAGAATCTTTGGTGCGGCGTTTCGTCACCCATCGCTCGGCGTATCTCGAGTTGGAATTGAAACTCGCGGAACAGTTTCGAGTGGTCGCGGAGGGTCGTTACGTCGACGAAGACAACGAAGTCGTGGGACCGATCACGGCAGGCAGCCAAGGTCCGAGCACCGTGGTGCTCTGCGGCGCGACCGGTAACTGCGGTGTCGCGGCTAGCATCCCGTACGCGGCGCAACCGGGGTTGCCGCGCACTTTTGCCGGTCCCACCGTGCTCAGTTACGGTGGATACACCCGTAACGACAAATATTTCACGCCGAAAGTCACTGCACAGTGGCAACCGTCGCGCGACTTGAACGTCTACGCGTCGTACTCCGTCGGCAAGAAGCCGGGCGGTTTCGGTACCTTGACGATCAGTGCGTTCGGGCTCGCACCACGGCCCGACGTAGAGTTCGAGCCCGAGCGCATCAAAGTTTACGAATTCGGCACGAAGTGGACTTCGGCCAATCGTCGACTGCAGGTCAACGCCTCGGCGTTCAAGCAGGACTTCACCGACAAACAGGTGAGTAGCCAGGTGATCATCGGTACTACGCTCGGCACGCGCATCACGAACGCGGGCGGGGCGGTGCTCGAGGGCCTCGAGTTGAGCACGCAGTTCCGCGCCACGCCGGAACTCACGTTAGGGGCCGGCCTGACGCATTTTTTGAAGTACGAGTACACGGATTACACCACTTTGTCGGGTGGTGCCGCGGAGATCGCGCGCGTCGGCAATTGCACGCCGGTGACGACCGCGATCCTCTCTGGCACGACCTATCAAGCGCAGACCGTTTGTCAGCTTTCGCGTAACGGCAACAAGTTGGAGGACACGCCGGCCATGGCGTTGGCACTCAACGCTTCGTATCGTCGGCCGTTCGGTCGCGCGAACCGTTCGTGGTTCGCGGATCTCGACATGAGTTACACCGGCCAGCGATTCCTCGAAGACGACAACACGATTTGGCTCGACTCTTATTGGAACACCAACGTCCGGTTCGGCATCGAGGGCGAGCGTTGGTCGGCGACGGTGTATTGCGACAACGTATTCGACGACGCCACCGTGCGCTCCGCGGGGACCGGTCCCGGCAACACCTTCGCCGACGTGCGCACGGGCGTTCGCGTCGGCGCGGCGGGCGCGATACCAGCCAACCTCCGTAATCCGGTCGCGGCCTTCGGTATCGCGATTCCGACCTCCGTGTTCGCGCAAATGCCGCCGCAGCGCACCGTCGGTTTGCGCGTCGCCTACAAATTTTGACGACATATCGATAAATGTCGCGACGTGAATTTTTGACGACGAGCCTCGTGCTCGGCACCACCCTCGCCGGTGGTGCCGTGCCGACGATCGCCGCGACGCGAGCGGACCTTCCCGACTTCACGGATCCGCTGGCAAGTTTGCGCAACATCGTCCGGATGCAGGGCGATCTCGAGGAGCGCGACACGCCTTGGTGGTTCACCGGCGTGATGTTCGCCGTGCGTGGCGAGGGCGAGACGCCGCGGCCGTTGATGCGGTTCGAAGGCATGGAAATTTATTGGTTCAAGCACGTGTCCGACGGCTTTATTTTGGGCGGTAACACGGTGACGTTCTTTCGTGATTTCGACAGCAACGAATTTTTGCAAGAACTGCGCAACCCTTGGACCGGTAAGGTTGAAACGGTCAAGCCTGCGGTGCAGGGCGGGAATCTCGGTTTTCACTACGGCAGCGATGGCATTTGGCCGGTGCGCTTGTCGGGCGAACCGCTCGGCACGCCCGATAAAAAACCGTTGCGCCTGCAATGGCATGCCGTGGGCGAGCACGTGTGGCTGCAGCAGCAGACGGTTTACCCCCCGGGCATGCCACCGATGCACGGCCAACGACAGACGCTGTTCGCGCGTCGCGCCGATTTCTTGACTCCAAAAATAAGCGCGCTGCCGGCGACTTTTGCCTCTACGGTGTTCATGGGGTGGCCGAAGTGGATGGACATGCGCGATCAACCCGGTCACGTCGTCTGGCACGCCTCGGGCGCCAAATTACGCAGCATCGCGGATTTACCGGCCGAATATCGCGAGCGCGCGCTGCGTGAATATCCGGAACGCATGACTGCGCGGCCGGCCTAGGGCGATCGGCTCCTGCCTATGAGGTTGACGGGTGAGGCGCGCCTGTTGCAACCTAGCAAATATTAGGAGAAAGAATCTCGCGTAGACGGGCGTTTCTCCTGTGTCGTAGATGCTACATCGGGGGTTCGATGAATAAGTCAGCAGGGGTCGCGCACCGCGTGGCCGGAATTTTATTGGGTTCGATCGCAACGCTATCGGCGACGCCCGTGCTCGCCAATGACGGTGGCCTCGAAGAGGTGGTCGTCACCGCGCGTAAGCGCGAAGAGAATCTGCAAAACGTATCGATGTCGATCTCGGCCATATCCGCCGCCGAGATCGAAAAGCTCGGCATCTCCGACGTGTCGCAAGTCGCTAAGCTCGATGCTTCGTTGATCTATGACAAAGGCTATTCGGCGACCGACAACCGTATCCAGATTCGCGGTCTGTCGCCGACGCGCGGCCGCGTCAACGTCGCCGTGCTAGTCGACGGAATCGACACCTCCAGCGAAAGTATTTCTTTCGGCGGTGGTTCGCTGCTCGCGACCAATAAACTGCTCGACTTGCAAGCGATCGAAATCGTCAAAGGCCCGCAATCTGCGTTGTATGGGCGCAGCGCTTTCGCCGGTGCGATCCAATACGTCACCAAAGATCCGTCGCGCGAATTCGAAGGCGACCTCCGCGCCGCTTACGGTCAGCACGGGCGCTACGAGCTGTCGAGTTCGGTCAGCGGCCCGGTGAACGACGACTTCGGTCTGCGCTTCAACGGCGTCTATTGGAACGAAGACGGTTACTACAAAAACCAGGTCTCCGGCAAAACCGTCGGTAACGGCGATGGTTGGGGCTTCGCGTTGACGGGCAAATGGGCCGGTGAGGGCGTGAGCGTCAAAGGTCGGCTCGAGTACACCGACGACAAGTTCGGTCAGGCGCCGACTGCGCAGTTGCCGGTCAACAGCATTGCCGCGCGCCCCACGGCGGGCTCCGCGTGCATCACGATCGGCAGCGGTGTCGTCGTTCCGGGGTCGACCTGTCCGGCCGGCACGGCGCGCGTTTATTCGCCGTCCTCGGCGTTCTACGTCGGGGCCGGTAGTAACCACGTCTATTCCTCGTTCGGTGAAGTGCCGGAGGCCGACGCGTTGGCGGTGAAACTCGACGTCGATCCGCTCACCGGCAAAGATTACCCGGGTAGCACGCGCCAAATCGCGCGCGCGTCGATCGTCACCGAGTGGCAGGCTGCGGGCGGTACCTTCGCCTCGCTCACCGGCTACACCGATGCGAAGTTCGCATTTCTCGAAGATGGCGATTTCGATTCGGGCGTGGTGAACGGTGTCGACAAGGCGCTGCGCGCCGCACGGTTCGACAACAGCAACACGACCAAACAATTCAGCGAAGAGTTGCGCTATCGCTCAGACCTCGACGGGCCAGCCAACTTCATGCTCGGCTACCTCTATTGGCAGGAGCAGGCGAATCAGATCACCCGCTCCATCAACGTGCTGTGCATTCCGCCCCTGCCGGCGAACGTCGGCTTCGGTCCATATCCGTTGCCGGCAAGTTGCGGCAAATACACGGCCAACCAAGTGATGGGTCTGGTGAGTCCGATTCCGCGATTGAACGCCCGCGGCATCAAGCACAACTCGTTCTTCGGCATGCTCGAGTTCCAGCTCAACCCGCAATGGAAGGCGACCCTCGAGGGGCGCTACGCCAAAGAGCGTGAGACTGTCGACGGCGTGAACTGTTCGCCCAGCCTCAACGCCGCGGCGTACCCGGGCGGCCCGGTCGCCAAATGCCAAGACCCGACCATTCCGGGGCTTGCGGTTTTCGGCCCCTCGGTCGTGTACTCGTACCCGTTCATCAACTTGACCAATCCGGCCGCCGCACCGCTTGGCGCGTTGCAGGCTCCGGGTGTGCCGGTGTCGCTCGAGAGCACGCACCAATATTTCGCACCGCGTGCCACGCTCGAATACCGCGCCAACGAACGCGCCTTGATCTATCTGACTTGGGCGAAGGGCGTGAAACCGGGCGGTATCTCGACGGTTACGGCCGGTTCGTGGCAGGACGCTGACTACGACGGCTTGTACGACGAGTTCTCCTTCAAAGACGAGAAGATTCAAGAACTGGAACTCGGCGCCAAATTGACGAGCGAGTCGGGTCGATTGCGCTTCAATCCGGCATTGTTCTTCATCAAGTACGACGATAAGCAGGTCGGTGCGCAGCTCATCACGCCGTCGGGGATCGCGGTGGGTCGACTGTTGAACGCCGGTAAGGCGGAGGTCAAAGGTTTCGAACTCGACACGCAGTGGGCGCCCACCGATCACTGGTCGTTCGGCTTGAACTATTCGTACCTCGACACGAAGTTCACCGACTTCCCGTTCTCTTCGACCTCTGCGACCGACGCGGTGCGCGTGGGCTCCTGCGAACGTCGCTTCGACACGTTGCAGAACGCCAAGCTTTGCTTCTTCAACTTGAAGGGCAAAGAACTCGAACGCGCGCCGAAGTCGTCGCTCGTCGGTCTCGCGCGCTGGCAGACGCCGATCGGTGCCGGGCAGGGCTTGAAGTTCTTCGTCGAGGGCGACGTGCAAGTGCAGTCGAAGCGTTTCCTCGACTACTACAACACGGTCGTGCTGCGCGGTTACACCGAAGGCAGTGTGCGCATCGGCGTCAACGCGCCGAAGTGGGATTTCATGGTCTATGCGGACAACGTCGGCAACGACAAGACCGTGCAGACTGGTAATTCGAACCCGGGCGACGTCGCGCAGTCGTTGCTCGATCCGACCAACTTCTCGCCCGCGAACACGGCGGGCGTGCGGCTGCCGGATCCGCGCATCGTCGGTGTGCGTTTCGGCTATCGTTTCTAATTCAGGGATAACAACGATCGGGGTGAGCCCCGACGACTTTCGGGGCCGCAACGACCAACGTTGCGGCCCTTTTTCTTAGGGGGTGACATGCGGTTCGGAATGCTGATCGACGGCGACTTCGTCACCGAGACTGCCGCGCCTCGCTTGGAATCGATCAACCCGGCGAACTTGGTCGCGACCGGCAGCGTGCCCGTGGCCACCGCGGCCGAAGTCGATCGTGCCGTGCATGCGGCGGCGCGCGCGCAAGCCGAGTGGGCGCGACGCTCGGTGTGGGAGCGTGCGGCCGCACTGCGAGCGCTCGCTGCCGCAATCCGCGCGCGAGGTGCCGAGATTTTGCAACTCGAGGCCGCCGACACCGGTAATACGATCGGCAAGCTCGGTGCCGACGTGCAAATCGCTGCGGGCTATCTCGAGTACTTCGCCGGTTTGGCGAGCGAACTCAAAGGCGAGACGATTCCGGCCACCGCGCAAGGGCTGCATTTCACGTTGCGCGAACCGTTCGGCGTCGTTGCGCGCATCGTGCCGTTCAATCATCCCTTCATGTTCGCAACCGCACATCTCGCGGCGCCGCTCATGGCGGGCAACGCGGTGGTGTTGAAAACCCCAGAGTCGAGTCCACTCTCCGGCTCGGTGCTCGGAGAATTGTGCGCGGCGCATCTGCCACGCGGCCTCGTCAACGTGCTGCACGGTCCGGGTTTGCCGACCGGTGATGCGCTCGTGCGTCATTCTTTGGTGCGTCGCATCGGCTTCACGGGCTCGCGCGCGACGGGTCTGGCGATACAGCGCGCGGCAGCCGAGGTCGGCGTGAAGCACGTGACGCTCGAACTCGGTGGCAAAAATCCGTTCATCGTGTTTCCGGATGCGGACCTCGACGCCGTGATCGAGCACGCGATTAGCGGTATGAATTTTTCTTGGGCCGGACAATCGTGTGGTTCGACGAGCCGCTTGTTGTTGCACGAGTCGATACACGATCGGGTCGTCGAGGCGGTCGCAGCGCGTCTGCGGGCGCTGCGTCTCGGCGATCCGCTCGATCCGACGGTGCAAATGGGCCCGGTCAATTCCGCGTCGCATCACGCACGCGTGATGGCGTGCATCACCGCAGCCAACGCCGAGGGCGCGAGGCTCGTCACCGGTGGTGGCCGACCCGCAGGTGCGCCGTTCGAGCGCGGTCATTGGGTCGAGCCGACCTTGTTCGCCGACGTCACGCCGCAGATGTCGATTGCGACAGAGGAGGTCTTCGGACCGGTGATGTGCGCGCTGCGTTGGCGTACCGAGGAGGAGGCGGTCGCGCTGGCGAATGCCAGTGATTACGGACTTACGGCTTCCGTCTGGACGCGCGACCTCGGCACGGCGATGCGGGCATTGCGTGGCATCGAAGCGGGCACGGTGTGGATCAACACCGCCGGTCAACATTTCGTCGGAACGCCGTTCGGCGGGTGGAAAGACAGTGGGCTCGGTGGCGAGGAGTGTCTCGACGAGTTGCTCAGCTATTCACAGGTGAAGGCTGTGCACGTGCTCGCTTGAGCGCCTGCCACAACAAGACCGCCGCGATCGGATTGACGATCGCCGACACCAACGACAAAGATTCACCGATGCGCGCCTCATCGCCGATTACTCGATCGGTGACGAGTCCGACCGCGAGCGGTCCGAGTGTAGCGCCGACCAAAGTCAGCGAGAGTTGATAAAGCGCGCCGAACTGCGCGCGCATCCGCTCCGGTGTGATCGTTTGAACATAGGCGCCGGCGGGCCCGGTCGCAGCGGTGCCGAAGAAGAAGGTCCAAAAAATCACCAGTGCATGCCCGGTCATGGTCGGCATGAAGGGCGCGACCACCGCGGGTAACAAAAGTCCGATGCCGCACCAATTCAGCACGCGCAGTTTCGCCGTCCGATCGCCACCTTGTTCAAGTCGATCTGCTGCGGTGCCGCCCGCGAAGGCGCCGGCGAGGCCGCCGAGTAAAGCGACCGTGCCGAGCGTCGCTGCCGCTTCGCCGATGCTCGCGCCGTATTTTCTTTGATAGAGCGCCGGGGTCCACGTCATCACTGAAAACGCGGTGATCGACGTCGTGCCGTAGCCGATCAGCATGTAGCCGTAGCGTTCGAGATTGGTCATGAGGTGTGCGCGCACCTCGGCGAAGGTCGCGGGTTCGACGCCCGGTTTGCGTGTCGGCTCGCGCACCAATGACATCAGTAATGCGACCGGTAGCCCGAGAGCGCCGACGACGATCATCACGAGTCGCCAGCCGCCGACCTCACCGATGAGTGGCAGCGTCACAAGACCCTGCGACATCACCCAGCCGATGGTCGCGCCACCGAGCAAGAAGGCGAGACCGGTGCCGCCGGTGACGCCGATGCTATAGAGGCCGATGGCGAGCGATAATCTTTGGGGTGGGAAATAGCTCGCGAGCAAAGAATAGGCGGAAGGCGACAGCGTCGCCTCGCCGACCCCGACGCCGACGCGATAGCCGAACAATTCGAGGAAGGTGCGCGCCGTACCGGTGAGCGAGGTCATGCTGCACCACGTGAGGATGCCGCCAGTGATGATCCATTTACGGCTGTAGCGGTCGGCCCAGCGGGCGATGACGAGGCCCATGGTGGCGTAGAAGATCGCGAACGCCGCACCCGCGAGCAAACTGAATGCGGTGTCGCTGACGTGCAGTTCCGCTTTGATGGGTTGCACGAGTAGCGAGAGGATCAGTCGATCGATGAACGACACCGCGTTTGCGAGCGCGAGCACCGCCACGACGAACCATGCGTAGAGCGAACTGGAGCCGGAAGATTGGTCTTGCATGTCTGAATGTCGCGCGGCTGCGGATGAG
Source organism: Gammaproteobacteria bacterium (assembly GCA_010027845.1). Classification (GTDB taxonomy): domain Bacteria; phylum Pseudomonadota; class Gammaproteobacteria; order Steroidobacterales; family Steroidobacteraceae; genus UBA964. The sequence goes on along the minus strand of RGUL01000011.1, from coordinate 30,132 downwards.
GCAGTATAACGACCGGGACTAGTCGGGAGGCGAGCATGCGCAAGGTCGCGAAAATTTTGCTGGCGTTGGTGGGCCTGTCGCTGTTGCTTGCGGCTGGACTCGGCGTCGCCGCGCTCTACTATCGCGACGTGCCTGCGCGCGAGGTCGATGCCCGCTGGGGTGGGCCACCGTCGCAGTTCATCATGATCGACGGTGTGCGCGTGCACTATCGCGACGAGGGTTCGGGCCCGGTCGTGGTGCTGCTGCATGCCAATTACGCGAGCCTGTTCATGTGGACGCCGTGGGTGCGCGCGCTCGAGGGACGATATCGAATCGTGCGCCTCGATCTGCCGGCGCACGGTCTGACCGGCCCGGACCCGAGCGGCGATTACACGCTGCCGCGAATGCAGAAAATCTTCGAGGGTTTCGTAGCCGCCAAAGGTCTAGAGCGCTTCACGATCGTCGGCACCTCGCTCGGCGGTACGGTCGCGATGCGCTACGCCGTCGATCATCCGCAGAACGTCGATCGGCTGGTGCTCATCAGCCCGGGTTCGCTAGAGCCGCGCGTACGCGGTCGAACCACGCCCGCCGTCGTGCCACGCGTGGCCGACGTGCTCGGCTACGTGACGCCCAAATCGTTCACGCGTTATCTGCTGCGTAACGATTTCGGTGATCCCGCTAAGTTACGCGAGGCGACGGTCGACGAGTGGTATGCGATGTGGATGCGCGAAGGTAATCGGTTGGCGATGCTTTCTTTGTTGCGTCAGTACGTCTCCGGCGGAGTCGAAGACAAGATTCGCGCCGTGTCGGTGCCGGTATTTTTGATGTGGGGCGAGAAAAATCGCCGCGTGCCGCTCGCCTTAGGTTATGAATTTCGCGATCTGCTCGTGAACTCTCCGGAGGTGCGTTTGGCGGTGTTGCCGGGCGTCGGGCACATGGCGGTGCAGGAGGCGCCCGAGGCGAGCGCCGCACTGATCGGCGACTATCTCGACGGTAAGCCGGTGGGCGTCAAAAACGCGGCGGCCGCTTCTCGATGAAGGCGCGTGCGCCTTCGGCGAACTCTGCCGAGGCAAAGCTGTCGTCGTAGGGCTTGCGCGACAGTTCGGTCTCGTGATGCACGCCATCGCCGAGCATTGCGACCACCGATTTTGCCGCACGCACCGAGTTGGCCGCGTTAGCGGCTATTTCCTGCGCGAGATCGTGGGCGCGCGATTCGACCGAGCGACCAGCATGATCGCCGACTCGTATCACAAGGAGATGTTCGACACGATGCCCGTCTTCCACTTCATCCCCGCACAGAACTTTGAGCGCAACAAAAAGGACAAGGACTACCTGTCCGAACAGTTCGGCTCGGCGGGCTGGCTGGTGCGCGCCCTCGAGCAGCGCGCGCAGACCAGGCCAATGGTGGGCATCGGCAGTCGTTCCCAGTCAGCTTGCGCGTCGAGCACCGTTTGTTGCACGACCCGCATGCGTTGTGGATCGGACACGGTCTGCTGCATCTCGAGAATGTCGGCACCGGCGCTGAAAGCGACCTCGCCCGCGCCGCGTAGCAGCACGACTTTCAGGGCCGCGTCGCTCGCGAGCTCGGCGGCGATGCGTTGCAATCCTTGCCACATCGCGTGCGTGATGGCGTTGCGTTTGTCGGCGCGATTCAGGGTCACGGTCGCAAACGGCGGGGTACGGTCGAGCAACAGATCGTTCATGGTGGTGTACGCGAGACGTCCTGCGTTGACTAACGACGACGGTGCTGATGTTATCAGCACCCCGACGCAGCAGCAGAAGGAACGCAGGCATGGGTATGTACACCGATCTCGCCGGCAAAGTCGCGATCGTCACCGGTTCGGGCCGCGCGAAAGGTCTCGGCGAAGCGATGGCGCGGCGCCTCGCAGCCGAGGGTTGTCGCGTCGTGCTCAGCGACATCGGCGCGGCGCGGGGAGCGGAAATTCCGGCGGATGCGATCGGTTCGAATGCCGAGTTGGAGCGCATCGTCGCAGACATCCGTGCTGCGGGTGGCGAGGCGATCGGCGTCACCTGCGATGTGCTCGAAGAACGGCAAGTCGAGGCGCTCGTGGCGCGCGCAGTGCAGCAATACGGCCGCCTCGACGTGATGGTCAATAACGCCGGCATCGGCTATTTGATGAAACCCATCGTCGAGATGGCGCAGAGCGAATGGGACGCGGTGCTCGGCGTGAATCTGCGCGGGGTTTTCTTCGGTATCAAATATGCGGCGCGACAAATGATCGCGCAGGGCGGCGGTGGTCGCATCATCAACATCGGCAGCCAGGCATCGAAGTCCGGCTTTCCGTTCGCCGCGCCCTATGTGTCGTCCAAGCATGGCGTGGTCGGTTTGACGCGTACGGCGGCGATCGAGCTCGGGCCGCATCGCATCACGGTGAATACGATCTGTCCCAATCACGTGACGACGGGTCTCGGTGACTGGCAGAACAAATTTTTTAGCGCAGCCACGGGTCGCAGCGAAGAAAAATATCTCGCCGACATGAAAGCACGCATTCCGCTTGGACGACCGGGCCTGCAGGAAGACATCGCCAAGGCCTGTGCATTCTTGGCCTCGAGCGAGGCCGACTACATCACCGGCGAGGCCATGAACGTATCCGGTGGCGAGGAATATCACTGATGAGTTGGCGCTGGCCGAACGAGGCAAAACTCGCGCTGTCTTTGGTGGTGAACGTCGAAGAGGGTGCCGAACAAAATCTCGCCGATGGTGATCGGGGACCCGAGCCCGTCGACGAGCTCGGTGTGATGCTGAAAAAACCGGTACGTAATTACGGCAACGAGAGCAATTACGCCTACGGCATCAACGAAGGCGCACCGCGGGTGCTGAACTTGCTGCAAAAGTACGGTATGTCCGCGACGTTCACGGCTGCGGCCGTGGCGCTCGAACGCGCGCCACAGGTGGCGCAAAGAATTGCCGCTGATGGGCACGAGGTGTGTGCACACGGGCACCGTTGGGCATTTCAGCTTGGCATGGACGAGGCGCGCGAGCGGCAATTCATTCGCGATGCCTCCGTCAGCATCGAGCGCACCACCGGTCGGCGTCCGGTCGGCTGGCTGTCGCGCTACCTACATACCGGCGAGACGCGTCGTTTGCTCGTCGAAGAAGGCTACGAATATCACATGGACGACTTTAGTCGGGACGAGCCGTTCATGGATCGCACTTACGCGCGTCCGATCGTCGTGCTGCCGTACGCCCTCGACACGAACGACATGAAAATGTGGAACGCGCCGGCGTTGATGCCACGCGACTGGCTTCAATATTTGAAAGACAGTTTCGATTGCTTGTACGCCGAGAGTGCGGCTCGGCCACGCATGATGTCGGTGGGTGTGCACTTACGGATCATCGGCCGTCCGGGCCGGATTGTTGCGTTCGAAGAATTCTTGCGTTATGCGGCGTCGGTGCGCGGCGTTTGGATCGCGCGCCGCAGCGACATCGCCGCGCACTATCGCAGCGCGATCGGCTGAGTCGATTTTGCGACGACCGTGGTGATCGCTGCTGCGATCGCCAGCAATTTCCGATCCGCGCCGACGTGCCCCACCAACTGTACGCCCAGCGGCGGCGCGTCGTGAGCGCGGCCCGGCATCGGTATGCTGAGCGCCGGTGCGCCGGTGGCCGAGGCGATCACCGTAAAGTCGGCGATGTCATCGGGGGGTGCGCTCGCAAGATCGAACGCGGCTCGCGGCGTCGTCGGCGTCAACAGCGCGTCCGCCCCGACGAGCACCCCTGGGAACTCTGCGCGGAACGCGGCGATGCGGGCTGCGATCGCTTGCAGTTTCGTCGCGTCGAGCGAGCCACCGTACACGAGTAGTTTGCGCAGCGTCGGTGAATAGCCCAGCGTACCGTCAGCTGGATTGCGTAAATTCGCTGCATGGTCGCGCCACAAAGCATGCTCGCAGGCGCTAAAAATCGCACGTCGCAAGCGCGATAAGTCGAACCGTTCGAGATCTACGGCCACGAGTTCGACGCCGGCTGCGCGGAGCAGGTCGAGCATCGTTTCGAATGTCGCACGGCAGTCGTCATCGGCGCCGAGTGCCGACGGGTCGCGACAGTACGCGACGCGCAAATCTTTGGGCGACACCTGGTCCGGCGGCGCAGTCGGTGCGCCCGTCGAATCAACGAGCGCGGCGTGCGCGCGGCTCAGCAGTGGCAGATGGGCTGCGAGCGGTCCGACGTGATCGAAGTCGGCGTGAGTCGCAACGACGCCCTCGGTGGTGCACGCCGCGAACGATGGTTTGAAGCCGTACACACCGCAAAACGCAGCGGGGATACGAATCGACCCGATGGTGTCGGTGCCGATCCCGAGATCGCAAATGCCGGCAGCGACACCATCGGGTCGATTCTGCGGATTTTCGATCGCGCCGTGAATGCTGCGACCGGTCGCGCCGAGCGCCGCCTCGTCCATCGCGGTGGAGCCCAAGAGGATCGCGCCGGCGGCGCGCAGACGAGCAACGACCGCCGCATCGCGACTCGCGACATGATCGCGACGCACGGCGAGTCCCGCCGTGTGTGGCCAGCCGGCGACGGCGACGTTCGCTTTGACGCACGCCAAAAGCCCCTCGAGCGGCCGCGGCGCGAGTCCCGCGGTCAGCCGCGCATCGATTTCTTCTGCGACCGCGCGAGCGCCGGTTACGTCGACGAACTCGAACGCGCCTCGCGCAACGCCGGCAGCGAGTCTTTCGAGCGCCCGCTCGCAGCGTTGTACGGCCGTCTGCGTCGTCACGCGCCGACTTTCGGTCGTTCGTCGATGAGCCGCACGGGCTTTTGACGCGAGTCGATCTGGGTACTGCCTGCGGTCGCGCCGGGTGCGACGAGCTCGACCCGCAGTTCGACGCCGACGCGCCTCGTGAGCAACGCGGCGAAGGCCTCGGCGAGTGCCGAATTCTTTGCCCCATCGTCGCGTACCTCGATGACCACCGTAAGTTCGTCGCGACCGGCGGCGTCGCGCGTCGCACGACAAAAATATTCGCCGGCGAATTCGGGGCGGTCGTTGAGGATCGCGGCGAGCGCGAGCGGGTAAACGTTGATGCCGCGCAACTTGACCATGTTATCGCTGCGACCGAGTACGCCCACCGTTCGCTGTAAGGACCAGCCGAGCGCCGAGTGACCCGCTTTCCACGCCGACAAATCGTGGGTGTTGAAGCGGATGAGGGGGTAGATATCGTCGCGATAGAGGGAAGTCACCACCATATCGCCTGGACGATCGGTGGTCTCGATGACGTTGCCGTCGGTCTCGTCGACGAGTTCCAAATATTGTGCATCTTCCATCACGTACATGCCGTCGCGATCGGTCGCTTCGGCCGCGATCGGCCCGGGGTCGGCGACGCCGTACCAATCGAACACTTGGGCGCCACCCCAAGCGCGCTCGAGCGCGGCGCGAGACTCGCGGCCGACATGCCCGAAGATCGCGCGAATGGGCAGATCACGACCTGGTTCGAGACCCATGCTGCGCGCGGTCTCGGCGAGTTGCCGGATGTAATCGACAAAACCGACGATCACGGTGACGCGTAGATCGCGCATCATTTCAATCTGCGTGATCGAACGGGTTTCTTTGCCGGTGCCGGCCGATAGGAACAGGCTGTTGGTGTAGTGCAACGCCGCTTCGCGCACGAAGTGCCCGCCGTTGATCATGCCGTGGCCATAGACCGAGTGGATCACGTCGTCGCTGCGCAGTCCTTGCATACGCCACACGCGGGCGACCAGCAGCGCTTGCACTTCACGCGCCTTCGGGCTGAACAGCACCACTTGTGGGCGCCCCGTGGTGCCGCTCGTGGTGTGCAATACGGTGACCGGGCGTTTCTCGATCGCGACCGAATCCCAGCCATGATAGTCGCCGTATGGTGGATGCTCGGCGAGACTACGCATCAACTCCGACTTCCCCCAAATCGGTAATTTGACGATATCGGCGAGCGTGCGGATGTCACCCGGTTCGAGTCCAAGGGAGCGCCATAATCTTTGGTAAAAGGGAATTTCCCAAGCACGCGCGACGCAACGCAGGAAAAGTTTCTCTTGGTGGGCGCGGATCGAATCGCGCGACCCGCGCGCGAAGTTCGCAAAATCGTCGCCCAGCGGAAAGTCGCGCCGCATCTGCGCGTAATCGAACGAATCGAAATAGGTCGGGAAGCTCATGGATCCTCGAACAGTGTGGCAGCGACGAGTTGACGTAAATCGAGTAAGTCGTGCAATTCGTCCACCAGCGCGATCAACTGTTCGACCCGCGCGGTGGACAGCGGCCGCAGGCCCGAGGTGGCGGCGCGGTGGAACTTTTGCAGATGCCGCTCGCGGCCGAGTGGACGGCCGGGTGCGCCGAGCACGCTCGGTAGATCGAGTTCGTGACTCGTGCCGTCGTGCAACTGCACGCGTACGCGTTGTGGCGCGAGTGCGTTCAAAGCGGGATTGGTATCGGGGAACACGACGATGCGACGCGCCAGCGTTTGACGTGCGGCGTCGGCGATTGCGGTCGGCTCGAAATCTTCGACGTCGACGTCACCCTCGAGCAGTGCGGTCGCCGCGACGTATGGCAAACATAGTCGCGCGTAGGACGGCGCCATATCGGGCGACGGCGGTCGATCGACGAGTTGGCGCACGAGGGGCGGCGCATAGACGTGCACGGCCTCGATCGCCTCGACCGTGAAACCATGACGGGCTCGCAGCGTGAGCACACCGTCGACGCCGCCGTGCGTGGCGCGCCCACTCGGAAACGGTTTGTGCGACAACTCGGTGATGTAGTGTCGTGACTCGAAGTCGGCGAACGCGTCGCGATCGAAGTCGGGATCAATCAAAGAAAAGAAGCCGAACGGCCCTTCGAGAAAGTCACCCGGGCCGCGGATGCCGCGCAAGGCAAGTTCGATGGCGATCAGTGCGGCGCGGGTATTGAAGGCGATCTGCATCGGCAACACCGGCGAGCCTTCGAGGTGTGCTTGCATCGTGCCCGAGAGTTGGCTGTAAGCGAGGCCAAGTGCGCTACGGGTGGTCGCTTCGTCGCAGCCATTCAATTGCGCGAGGCCCGCCGTGGCACCGAGCGCGCCGCACATCGCGGGTCTAAAAAATCGCAGTTTGTTCCGCGCCGCGCAGCCGATCGAGGCCGCGACGTCGACCGCGGTCGAACAGGCCCGCATGAAACGCCGGCCGTCGATGCCGCCGCGTGCATCGGCGTAGGCGAGCAGCGTCGCTAGCACGACGGCCATCGGATGCACCACGGCCGGTTCGTGTACGCAGTCCCATTCTTGGTTGTGGATTTGATAGCCGTTCAAAAATGCGGCGGTCGCGGCGGGCACGCGCTCGCCCGTGCCCCAAACGCGTGCTGCATCGCCGCGACCCCATTCGACCGCGATCGTCGCGAGTTCGCGCACCATGGGTACTCGAGTGCCGGAGAGCGCAACGCCTAGCGAGTCGAGTACGAAGGTGCGCGTTGCCTCGGCTGCCGCAAGCGGCAACTCCCGCGCGCCGTCTAATACGATGCGTCGCACGAGACGCGTCGTGATGCTCTCGCTGCTTTGCAGGTCGGCGCTCAAGCGCTCCACGCCCAAAAAGTCCAATCCAGAACTTTGCTTTCGGTTTCGGGCTCGCCACGAGCCGCGTGCACCTCGGCAGCGATGCGCAGCAGCGCGCCGCGATCCGCCGGGAGCGGCACGATGTCGGTGACGGTGCATTCGGTTCGCAGGCGATCGTTCTCGACTACGGGAGCCGTGTGATCGCAACGCTCCCAAGCGAGCAGCGACAACAAATTCGGCAGTGCGCGGGTGAGTTGCGCATAGCCCATGAAGATCGTGTGACCGCCATAAACCAGTCGCTCGCCGAGATAGGACAGTTTGGCGTCCGTGTGTGCCATCGCCATATTGAGCGAACTGCGCACGAGCTCGGGGGCGAGCGTGATGGTGTCGCGCGCTTCGATTCTGAACCGCTCGCCTGCCTGCAGATCGCGCGCTTTGCGACCGCTCCAGTGCTTGCAATCGACGAGATCCCAAGTTTCGGGTATCGCAGCCCGCGCCGCCTCGACACCGACCGCAGCGCCGATGCGTTCGAGATCGTCCGCATGACCCGTTCGAGCCTCGGCGTCGCGGCAGGGAATCATCGGGCAGCGCCAAAAATGCAGCACGGTGTCACCCGCTTGATTCACCGTGGTCATTTCCAGCGCGACGATGCCGGTCGCTGCGCGACCCGATTGAGGTTTGTTTTGGCGAAGTCCGACGACTTTGGTGCGCGTGTAGAGCGTGTCCTCGAGGTGCACCGGTCGCAACAGCGTCAGTCCGCGATAAAACAAATTCGCCTTCACGCGTTGCGAGGCCCAGGTCGATTGACCGATCGCGATGTTGATCGGTAGTAACGGATGCGCGAGCGGTCGGTCATTGCCGGTCGTGCGTCGGCTGGCGTGATGATCGAGCGGCAGGCGCATGCGATCGCCGAAAGTCGCTTGATGAAGTGCCGCGTGGCCTGCGTTGAGCGTGACGGCCGGTGCGTCGAATTCGAGACCGAGGTGAAAATCTTCGAAGTACGGACCGGCGATATCGGTGGCAGTCATGGGCGATCACTCAGTGAGGGATGATGCTGCGCCACAGCATTCTTGTGGCGACGAGCGCGAGAAAAATTCCGAAAGCCTGCGAGAGCCGACGCTTCGGCAGGCGGTGTGCGAGTTTCGCGCCGAACGGTGCCGTGAGCATCGTGCAGGGTGTGACGAAGAGCAACGCAGGTAAGCTCACGAGTCCGATCGTGCCGTACGGGAACTCGGTGGGTGCCGGTGCGAGCAAATAGCCGACGGTGCCGGGTGCGGCGATCAAAAGTCCGAAGAATGCCGCCGTGCCGACGGCGGCGTGCACGGTGCTGCCTGTCAGTGTCATCGCGGGCACCGACAACGTGCCACCGCCGATCCCCATCACGCTCGAGACGCCCGCGATCAGCGCGGCGAGGGCGTTGCCGCCGAGGCCGCGGGGCGTGGTGTCGGTCAGTCGCCATTCGTCGAGCGGTAGCAACATTTTGAGTGCCGCGAGCAGCGCGACGCAGCCGAACACCGCGCTCAACGTCGCAGCCGGCGCACGGGCCGCCAATTGGCTGCCGACGAGCGCACCGAGTGCCATGCCCGGCGCCCAGGCGCGGGCCAAAGACCAGTCGACGGCGCCACGGGCGTGGTGGGCACGCGAGGAGGAAATCGCCGTGGGCACGATCGAGGCCAGCGAGGTGGCGACCGCGACGTGCATCGACCATGCGACCGGGACCCCTGCATGGGGCAGTGCGAGATCGAGCACGGGCACGAGCACGATGCCGCCGCCGACACCGAGCAGGCCTGCGATAACGCCTGCGCTGAGCCCTGCGGCGATCAACGCGAGCAGGATGGGGAGTAATTCCGACGGGTCCGACATGACAGCGGAAGTTTACGGGAAGTCGCGAGGCGGACACTTGCCGGGTAAGCTCGCGTGCATGCGGCGGCGAGAATTTATGCTGACGGGTGGCGCGATCGCTGGTGGTGTGATGGCCGGCGGTGTGATGGCCGGGGCCCCTTTGATCGGCGTCGCGCTGCCACCCGTTGACGCGACCGGTGTGGCGACCGGTGTGGCGACCGACGCCGCGGGCGCTTGGCAGGTGGCAGCGTGGCTGTCGATCGCCGCCGATGGCTCGGCGCACGTCGCCGTGCACAAATCGGAAATGGGCCAAGGCGTGCTCACTGCCTTGCCGATGATCATTGCCGAGGAACTCGAACTGCCGTTCGAGCGAGTCGTGGTCGAGCTCGCGCCCGGCGCGGTGCGGTTCCGCGATGCGCGCGGTAATCAATCGACCGGTTATTCGAGTAGCGTGAGTTCGACGTTCTTGCCGTTCTCGAAGCTCGGTGCGGCCGCCCGCGAGTCGCTGCGCCGCGCGGCGGCGCAAACTTGGCAGGTACCACTCGAGCGCGTGACGGCGGTGCAGGGCGTGCTGGGCAATCTCGATCGTCCGAACGAGCGCGCCCATTACGGCGAGTTTGCGCAACTTGCGCGGCAGTTGCCGATCGATGCAGATCCACCTTTGAAGGCGGCGCACGAGCGTCGCTTGCTCGGTCGGGCGCCGCAGCGGCGCGATACGCCAGCGAAGGTCGACGGTTCGGCGACGTTCGCGATCGACGTGCGCTTGCCTGGCATGCAGGTTGCGGTGTTCGAGCGTTGTCCGCATTTCGGTGGACGGTTGTCTCACTGCGACGCCGCGGCAGCGCGTCGAGTGCGGGGCGTGACTTCGATCCACGAAACGCCCTACGGCGTCGCCGTCGTGGCGCACGATTTTTGGACTGCGATGCGCGGCCGCGCAGCGCTGGTTTGCGAATGGGAGACCGGTCCGAACGGTACGGCGACGAGTGCGACGCAGCATCGAAGATTGCAGGCGGCACTCGATGCGCCCGGTGCGCCGGCACGCGTGATCGGTGACGTGGCGGCGGTGCGTGCGCGCGGTCGCGCGGCCGGTCGCTGGATCGAAGCCGATTACGACACGCCGTTCCTCGCCCATGCCGCGCTCGAGCCACTAGCGACCACGGCTTGGGTGCGCGCTGATCGCTGTGATCTTTGGGTGGGCACGCAGGCACCGAGTCGTGCGCAGGACCAAGCGGCCAAAATCACCGGCTTGCCACTCGAGTCGGTACACGTCCATACGCAACTCATCGGCGGTGCATTCGGTCGACGTGGTGAATGGGACTATGTCGTCGAAGCTGTCGAGCTCGCGCGTCGGGTCGAAGGCCCGGTGAAGGTGATGTGGAGTCGTGCCGACGATCTCAAACACGACTTCTATCGACCGGCGGTCGCGAACCGTCTGGCCGCCTGCGTCGATGCGGATGGCCGATTGGTTGCGTGGGCGCACCGGATCGCCGGTCCGTCGGTCGCCCGTCGGCGCAGCCCGGAGTTACTCGCTCGCGGTCACGATTTTTTATTGACCCAGGGCGCCGACGACATGCGCTATGCGATGCCGAACGTGCACGTCGATTATCACGAAGTCGATCTCGGGGTACCGGTCGGCTTTTGGCGTTCGGTCGGTCACTCGCACACCGGTTTTGCAGTCGAGTGTTTTTTGGATGAGGTCGCGCGTGCGGCGCGCCGCGATCCGCTCGAATTTCGTTTAGCGATGCTCGGCGACGATCCGCGCATGCGGGTCGTGCTCGAGAAAGCGGCGAGCATCGCGGGCTGGGGTCGCCGTTTGCCGCGCGGGCGCGGGCTCGGAATCGCTTGCATGGAAAGTTACGGCACGCGCGTCGCGCAGGTCGCCGAGGTCGAAGTGCGCGGCAAAAAATTACGCCTGCATCGCGTGGTTTGTGTGGTCGACTGCGGCACGGTGGTGCACCCGGGCATCGTCACGCAACAGATGCAGGGTGCGATCGTGTTCGGTTTGTCGGCCGCGCTCTACGGCGGTGTGACGTTCGAGGCGAATGCGGTGCGCGACGCGAATTACGACGATCAACCCATTTTGCGCCTTGCGGACACACCGTCGATCGAAGTGCACATCGTGCCGAGTGAGGCGACGCCAGGTGGTTGCGGTGAGCCGGCTACGCCGGTGATCGCACCCGCGCTCGTCAACGCCATCCGTGCGGCCACTGGTCGTGCGCCGCGCAGTTTGCCGTTGCGCGAACTCTTCGACGTCTGATCAAAAATCGCGCGCGACGCGCAAACCGACGTCGCGCCATGCATCAAGCGGCGCGTCCCAGGCGAGACCATCGCGAGTGGCGCTGCGGCTCGCGATCGGTCGTGAGCGCCAAGAGCCGCCGCGCACCACGCTCGTATGACAACCGGACCAGTGCCACGCGCGTTCGTCCGGCGGACGACCCTTATAACTTTTGGTGTGGCAATCGGCGAGCAGCTCGCGCACGTTGCCGATCATGTCGTAAAGCCCGAAGGCGTTCGGTGCAAAACTGCCGACCGGTGCGCGTTCGCGGTAATGGTCGGTGCAACGCGCGAAGGGTTGCGGCAATCGGGCCTCGCGTGCACTGACGTCGTACACGTTCGCGTAATCACAAGCGCGCGAGATCGACACGCCCTCGTGCGAATCGCGCGCACTCCAAAAACGAGCGCCGGTGGTGCCTGCGCGTACCGCGTATTCCCACTCGGACTCGCTCGGTAGCCGGAAGCGTAGACCCGTCTCGTGGGCGAGCCAGGCGACGTACGCCTCGGCATCCGGTCGCGTGATGCAGCGTACGGGGGATGCCGGTGGCGCATCGTCGGTGAGCGCGCAAGCGAGCGCAGGACGAAAATGGGTCGCCGCGACGAAGTGCGCGAATTCGGCACGCGTCACTTCGAAGCGTCCGAGCGCGTACGCTTTACGGATGGTGATCGGCAGCGCCGGCGTTTCACCCGACTCGACGTCGTGCTCGTAATCGTCGGCAGAACTTCCGAGCTGAAATTTTCCGGCCGGAATCGCGACGAGTTCCGGGCAAAGATCACAATCGCGCAGCACGGTGCCGGCGCTCGGCGGTGCCGCATCATCGGTTCGCGTTGCGCTTGCGGCCGCGGCGGGCGCGGCGGGCGTGCGTTCTAAATCGAGTGCGACGCGAAAGCCCGCGAAGTCGGCGCGGTCTTCCGCATCGCCATCGCCGTGAAACGCTGCGCGCGTGCGTTCGGGTCCGGTCGACCAACCGCCCGCGCGTTGAATGCGGCGTTTGCAGCCGCCATCCCACACCCACGCGCGTTGATCGGTCGGACGGCCGTGATAGGTGAGGGTCGAACAATCTTCAGCCCACTCCCAGACGTTGCCGATCATGTCGTAGAGCCCAAAGGAATTCGGCGCGAGGCTGCCGACCGGCGCGACGTCCTCGAAGCCGTCGTCGCAGTCGACGCCCGCCCACGCAAGCGGATAGCGCGACTGCGTGCGACGGTCGTTGAGATTTGCGAAACGACAGCCCGAATTCGGATCGTCGCCCCAATGGCGTAGCGTATCGGTGCCCGCCTTGGCGGCGTATTCCCATTCGGCTTCACTCGGCAGGCGATAGGCGCGCCCGGTTTTGGCGCTGAGCCATTCGGCATACGCGCGTGCGTCGTGCCAATCGATGCACGTGGCCGGGTGACGCGGTGTCGGTTGGCGCGGCACGTTGGGCGCATCCCACGCGATCATCAAATCACGAAATCCTTGTACCGACTCGACCCAAGTGCGGCATTTCACCGCGACGCCTGCGCGGCCGGTGGCGGCTGCGAATTCGGCGTACTCGGCGCGCGTGACTTCGTAGCGACCGAGCGCGAATGCGCGCTCGATGCGGATGCGCTGCGGTGCGAGTTCTGCGGGCACTTCGGTCGGCACGCGATGTGCGGCTAGTGTGCCCATCGTGAAACTTCCCGCTGGGATCACCACCATTTCCGGGCAATTTGGACAGTCGCGGAACGTGGTCGGTGCGGATTGAGTGGCGGCAGCGTTGCAATGGCTGGCTGCGATTAGGCTGCAGATTAGCGGAAGTAAATGTCGGCGAAGGCTGCGCATGAAGTCTCACGGCGTGCGGCAATCGATGTCCGAGTATAGTGAAAATTGCTGAAAAATCAGCGTTTCCCTTGCAACGATAGGCCTCCGACCGATAGCATTCGCGATTCGCGTTTGGTTGGATTTTCCCCCATGACCGTCTCACACGCCGCCGACTGGGTCGTGCACAAATTCGGCGGCTCCAGCGTCGCCGATGCCGACTGCTTCCGTCGCGTCGCGGCGATCTTGAAAGCTCGTTCGCCGGGGCGGTTGGCCGTCGTGCTGTCGGCCTGTAAAGGCGTCACCGACGAACTCATCGATGCCGTGCACGCGGCGGCGACCGGAGCCGACTCGCGCACTGCGATCGCCGCACTACGCGCGCGTCACACGGGCTTGGCTGGCGAACTGTTGCAGCCGTCGGCTGCCAAAGAATTCGTCGCTTCGTTGGAAGTCGATCTGCAAACACTCGAGCAATCACTCGTCCAAGTGCGCGCGGACGGCAACGCTGACCCAGCCGTCGTCGACGTCGCGGCCGGTTTCGGTGAGCTTTGGTCGACGAGATTGTTTCGCGCATATTTTGCCGCCGAGCAGACGCGGCCCGGTCATGTGCGTTGGGTCGATGCACGCGAAGTATTGGTGGTCGAGCGTGGTCCGCTCGGCCCGCTGGTGCAATGGGAAGAATCGCGACGCCTGCTGCGAGCAGCCGTTGCGGCAGAGCCTGCCGAAACCTTGATCGTCACGGGTTTCGTGGCGCGTGACCCGAAGGGGCGTCAAACTAACCTGGGACGAAACGGCAGCGATTTCTCGGCATCGATCTTCGGTGCATTGCTCGACGCCAAAGAAATCCACATTTGGACCGACGTCGACGGCGTGCTGTCGGCCGATCCGCGCCGCGTGCCCGATGCGCAGGTGATCGACTCGTTGTCCTACAACGAGGCCATGGAACTTGCGTATTTCGGCGCTAAGGTGATCCATCCGCAAACGATGGCGCCCGCGATCGGCCGCGAAATTCCGATTTGGATCCGCAACACCTTCGCGCCGCAAAATCCGGCGACGTTGATCTGCGCGCGGCCGACATCGGCTTTGACCGTTAAGGGCATCACGACGATCGAAGATATCGCGCTGGTGAACGTCGAAGGCGCGGGCATGATCGGCGTTCCCGGTACCGCGCATCGCTTGTTCGGTGCGCTGCGCGAGGCGGGCATCTCTGTGGTGCTGATTTCGCAAGGCAGTTCCGAGCATTCGATTTGCTGTGCGGTGCCGCGCGCGCAGGCGACGCGCGCCGTCGCGGTGGTGCGCGAGGCGTTCGCGCGCGAGCTCGGTCAAGGACAGATCCAATCGGTCGAGAGCGATCCCGAACTGGCGATCCTCGCGGTGGTTGGTGACGGCATGGCCGGTATCCCGGGCGTCGCAGCCAAAGTATTCGAGGCCTTGGGTGCCGCGGCGGTTAACGTGCGCGCGATCGCGCAAGGCGCGTCCGAGCGCAACATCTCGGTCGTCGTGCCGGCGAAGGCCGCAACCCGCGCGCTGCGCGCCGTGCATGCGAGCTTTTATCTGTCGGCGACGACGTTGTCGGTCGGCATCATCGGACCTGGCACGGTCGGCCGCGTGTTGCTCGAACAAATCGCCTCGCAAAGCGCGCGTTTGCAACGCGATTTCAAACTCGATTTGCGTGTCCGCGGCATCATGACCTCGAAGCGGATGCTGCTCGCCGAAAAGGGTGTCGCGCTCGACGGCTGGCAAGCGGCACTCGCGAGCGAAGGCGAGTCGGCCGATCTTGCGCGCTTCGTCGAGCACGTCGGTGCCGACTATCTACCGCATCACGTCATCATCGATTGCACCGCGAGCGGCGACGTCGCCAAAAACTACCCCGCTTGGCTCGGAGCGGGGATCCACGTCGTAACACCTAACAAAAAAGCCAACAGCGCCGCGATGGCGTTTTATCGCAGCATGCAACTCGCACGCCGCGAGGGCGGGGCTCACTATCTGTACGAAGCGACCGTCGGTGCGGGTTTGCCGGTGGTGCAAACTTTGCGTGATTTGCGTGACACCGGCGACGAGATCACCAGCATCGAGGGAATCTTTTCCGGCACGCTCGCTTATTTGTTCAACGTATACGACGGCAGTCGCGAGTTCAGCGACATCGTGCGTGATGCGAAACAACGCGGTTACACCGAGCCCGATCCGCGCGACGACTTATCCGGTTTGGACGTCGCACGCAAACTCATCATCCTTGGTCGCGAGATGGGTTTGACGCTCGAGATGAGCGACGTCGCGGTCGAGAGTTTGGTGCCTAGCGGTCTCGAGGGTGGCAGCAGCGACGAGTTTTTGGCCGGTTTGCCGCAGCACGATGCCGCGATGCGAGCGCGATTCGAAGCCGCGCGGGCGCGCGGCAAAGTTTTGCGGTACGTCGGTCGCATCTCCGCCGACGGCCAGGCGACCGTTGGGGTTGCAGAACTCGACGCGAAGCACGCGTTCGCCAACATCGCACTCACCGATAACGTCGTGCGATTTGCCACCAGTCGGTACGATAACAACCCGTTGATCGTGCAAGGGCCGGGCGCCGGGCCGGGCGTGACCGCCGGCGGGATCTTCGCCGATCTACTGCGTTTGTCGGCCTATCTCGGAGCAAAGATATGACGCTAGAGCGGGCGGTCGCCTTTGCGCCGGCGTCGGTCGCCAACGTCGCCATCGGCTTCGACATACTGGGTTTTGCCGTCGACGCACTCGGGGATCGAATCACCGTGACGCGCACCGTGCAGTCCGGTGTTCGTATCGCATCGACGACTGGTGTCGCGACCGATCTACCCACCGATCCCGAGCGCAATACGGCCGGTCGAGCGTTGCTCGCACTCAACGTCGCCGCCAAACCCGACTTCGGTTTCGAGTTGCAAATCGAGAAGGGCATCCCTTTGGGGTCCGGTCTCGGTGGCTCGGCGGCTTCGGCGGTGGGCGCGGTGGTTGCCGCGAATGCGCTATTGGCGCGCCCGTTTACCAAGCTCGAACTTTTGAAGTTCGCTATGCAGGGCGAGGTGGTGGCGAGCGGCTCGATGCACGTCGACAACATCGCACCCTGTCTCTTCGGCGGGTTGACGCTGACCGTCGGCATCGACGATCCGCGTATCAAGCGCATTCCGGTGCCCAAAGGTATCTGTGCGGTGATCACCCACCCGCACATGTTTCTCTCGACCAAGCAAGCGCGCGCGATCTTGAAGCGTGAAGTCGGTATGGCCGATTTCGTTTGGCAAACCGCGAACCTCGCCGGGTTCATCTCCGGCTGCTACACCAACGATCTCGACATGATCCGCGAATGTTTGAACGACGTCGTCATCGAGCCGCAGCGCCGTCAATTGATCCCGGGCTTCAGTGCCGTGCATGCGGCGGCGATTTCCGCCGGCGCGCTCGGTTGCTCGATCTCGGGCGCCGGCCCGACGATGTTCGCGTGGGCGCTAGAGCCACAAGCGGAACGAGTGCGCAGCACGATGCTCGCCGAATTCGCACGCAACGGTGTCGAGTGCGACCACTGGGTCGTGCCGGTCGAGTCCGACGGGGCGCGCATCGTCGCCTGAGCGTTCGGTGAGAACTCCAATGGAATTTCGCAGCACCCGCGGCGCGCCCGAGGCGATCGGTTTCTCGGCGGCGTTACGGCGTGGGCTCGCGCCCGACGGTGGTTTGTACGTGCCGACGCGCTGGCCGTCGTTCGAGCTTGCCGACTTCGACGGTGCAGAGTCGCTGCCCGAGGTTGCCGAGCGTTTGCTCGCACCGTTCGCCGCCGGCGATCCGCTCGAATCGCAGCTGGGCGCGATCGTGCGCGAAGCTTTCGATTTTCCGGCGCCGCTCGTGAGCGTGCTCGACGAGCGCTTGTTCGTACTCGAGTTGTTTCACGGTCCGACGGCCGCCTTCAAAGATTTCGGCGCGCGGTTTTTGGCGGCATGCTTCGCCCGCTTACGACGCGAGGGCGAACCCTCGCTCAATATTTTGGTCGCGACTTCGGGGGACACCGGCGGCGCGGTCGCGGCGGCGTTTCATCGCCGACCCGGCATGGCGGTCACCGTGTTGTTTCCCGATGGTCTCGTGTCGCCGACTCAAGAGCGACAGCTCACCTGTTGGGGCGACAACGTCCGCAGTTTTGCCGTGCGCGGCACCTTCGACGATTGCCAACGCATGGTCAAAGAAGCGTTCGTCGATCCGGCGCTGCTGGCGCGTTGTGCGTTGTCGTCTGCGAACAGCATCAACCTCGGTCGTCTGTTGCCGCAGGCCGTCTATTACGCTGCGACCAGTTTGCAGTTCCGCCGTCGTACCGGTCGGACGCTGTCCTTCATCATCCCGAGCGGCAATCTCGGCAATGCGGTGGCTTGCATCTGGGCGCGGTCGATGGGATTGCCGATCGGTGAGGTGATACTCGCGCACAATGCGAACCGCACCGTGCCGGATTTTTTACGCTCGGGCACTTTGCAGGCGCGAGCGAGCGTCGCGACGCTCGCCTCGGCGATGGATGTCGGCAATCCCTCGAATCTCGAGCGCTTGCGGGCGATGTTTCCCGAGCTCGCAGCGTTGCGCGGGGCGGTGCGCGCCACCAGTATCGACGATGCGGCGATTCGCGAACGCATCACGGTGGACCATGCACGCTTCGGCATGATTTGGTGCCCGCACACGGCGGTCGGTGCCGAGACTTGGGCGAATCTCGCGGCCAGTGAGCGGGACGCGCATCCGTGGTGCGTGGTGGCGACTGCATCGCCTGCGAAGTTTCCCGAAATCGTCGAACCTTTGATCGGCGGCAAAGTGCCCGTGCCACCGGCGCTCGCCGAGTTGCTCGGTCGGCCGACCCGGCGCGAATCGCTCGATGCGTCGCTCACCGAGTTACGCGAGGCGCTGCTGCAGCAGTGATCAATCTTTGGGCTTGGTACGCGCGACGACGTGCGCGCCGCTTGAGGCGGGCGCGGATCACAGCCATGTCGATCGAGTACGTGCAAGATATGTTGGTGCCCGATGGCGCGGGCGGTGACTTTCATCTGGACTATTTGCTGTGGACGCCGCTCGGTCTTTTGTTGCTCGATCTACGCGAGCTTCGTGGCCACGTGTTCGGGGGCGATCACTTAGCCGAATGGACGGTCATGGACGGTGTGCGGCGCACGACCTTTCCGAATCCACAGGAATCTTTGTACGATCGTTTGGCGGCACTCCGCGCGCTCGCACCCGAATTTCAAGTCGACGGTCGCATCGTGTTCGCAGACGGCGTGGAGCTGCCGAAGCTCGCGCCGCGGTTCACGATTCGCGAGGCGTCGCTCGATACCGATTTCGTGATGGGTGACCGAGCGCTCGCGGCTCGGGCGGTCGAAGATCTGCGGCCGGCGTGGGAGCGACTCAAAGCGTCGCTGCGGCCGAGTCCGGTGCCGCGTCAATGAGTCGGCGTCGGTAAGCCGAAGAATTCGCGGGCGTTCGCGGTGGTGGTCGCGGCCAATCGTTCGGCCGACTCGCCGCGTGCGGCCGCGACCGTGCGGGCGATGTGGGCGAGATACATCGGCTCGTTGCGGCGCGTCGAAGGTTTCGGATCTAGATCGCGTGGCAGGAGATACGGCCCGTCGGTTTCGATCATCAATCGCTCGGCTGGGATGCGTGTCACGATGTCGCGCAGGTGCAGGCCGCGCCGCTCATCGCAAATCCAGCCGGTGATGCCGATCCACAGTCCCAACTCCAAATATCGATCGAGCGCGGCACCGTCTCCGGTGTAGCAGTGCAGTACCGCCGGCGGTAGGTCGGCGTGCTCGCGCAGCATCGCGAATAAATCCGCATGTGCATCGCGCTCGTGTAAAAAAATCGGCTTGCGCAATTCGATCGCGACGGCGAGTTGCTTGGCGAATGCGCTGCGCTGCTCGGCCGGCGAGGAGAAATTGCGGTGATAGTCGAGTCCGCATTCACCGACTGCGACGACCAGCGGGTCCTCTGCGAGCGCCGCGAGTCGCTCGGCTTCGGCGGTGTAATCGAGCGCGTGGTGCGGATGACAGCCGGCCGTCGCAAACGCGATGCCGGGTGCGGCACGCGCGATCGCCAACGCTTTTTCGCTGCCAGCGAGCGAGGCCCCGGTGATGACGAATTGACGGACGCCCGCTGCCTGTGCGCGCGCGATGACGGCATCGCGATCTGCGTCGTAGGAGTCGTGACCGAGATTGATGCCGATGTCGATTAGCGGAGCGAGCGGATCGACCGACACAAAGCCTCCACGTCTTCCTCTGCTTGGCACCACGAGACGACCAGACGAATTTCGCCCGAGTCGATCGCGCCCCAGTCGTAAAACGCGAAGCCTTGATCGCGTAACGCTTGAATCCGTCCGGCATCGAGCTTCAAGAACACTTCGTTGGCCTCGGCGGGCAGCAGCAGGCTGGCGCCCGCCGCTGCTGCGATGCGTGCCGCGAGCGCATTGGCCCGACGTGCAAGCTGCAGCCAAAGATCGTTCTCGACGTAAGCGAGCAATTGCGCCGAGACGTAGCGCATTTTGGACAGCAGGTGTGCAGCGCGCTTACGGCGCAACTCGAAGTCGGCCACCCGCGCGGTGTCGAAAAACACCACGGCTTCGGCGGACATCGCGCCATTTTTGCTGGCACCGAATGACAACACGTCGACGCCTGCGGCCGCGGTGACGTCGCCGGGCGCGCAGCCGAGTGCGGCCACGGCATTGGCAAAGCGCGCGCCGTCCATGTGCAAAGCGAGACCATGGCGATGGGCGCAGTCGGCGAGTGCGCGCACTTCGGCTGGCGTATAAACCGTGCCCAATTCGGTTGCCTGCGTGATCGAAACGGCGCGCGGTTGCACGGTGTGCACCGCAGTCGGGTTCGCAGCCAGCGTGCGCTCGATCGCGGCGGGCGTGAGTTTTGCGCCGGGTCCGTCGATCAAAATGAGGCGTGCGCCACCGCTCATGAATTCGGGCGCCCCGCATTCGTCGCGCACGATGTGCGCCTCGGCATGGGTGAGGATCGCGCCATAGGGCGGCACCAACGTGGCGAGTGCGAGCGCGTTTGCCGCCGTGCCACTGACCACCGGAAACACCCGCACGTCGTGCGCGAACAGAGCGCTGTAGCGTGCGTTCAAGCGTTGCGACCAGTCGTCGTCGCCGTAACCGGCGGCATACCCGTCGTTGGCTGCCGCGATCGCCGCGAGGATCTCTGCTGCGACCGGCGCCGTGTTATCACTCTTGAAGTAGCGTGCCATGGGGTGCGAATGCTACCGCATCGTCCGACGTTATGATGTCGGCATGGAAGGGCAGCGCGATTTATTCGGCGAAGCGGGCCAGGTCGGTTGGGACGTGCGCCGCAGTGCTCGTGCACGCCGGCTCGCGATTCGAGTCCATCCGGACGGGCGCGTCGAAATCGTCGTGCCTGCGCACGCCTCGGCGAGTGTCGTACAGTCTTTCGTGGCGCGCCATCGTAACTGGATCGAGCGTAAGCTCGCCGAGCGGCGTGGTCACGCGCCGACCGACGAGACGTTTCCGCCTCGCGTGCTGCAGCTCGCTGCGTTCGAAGAGTCGTGGCCGATCGAGCTCGAGCCGACACTCGGTGCTACGCGACCGCTGAGCTTCGATGGTCGCGTGTTGCGCGTGGCCGAAGCGGCGACGCCGGCGAACCTTAGACGACATTTATTGCGTTGGTTGTTAGAGCACGTGCGCGACGGTTTCGCCGTGCGTCTCGAAACACTGGCGCGCGAGAGCAGCTTGAAACACGCCTCACTGCAAGTGCGTCGGCAACGCACCCGATGGGGTTCGTGCTCGCGTCGTGGTGCCATCAGTCTCAACGTTTGCGGTGTCTTTCAAAGACCTCCGGTGCTGCGCTATTTGATGCTCCACGAACTGGTACATTTGCGGCACATGAATCACTCGGTCGATTATTGGCGTGCCGTCGAAGATCTTTGCCCCGATTGGCGTGCGCTAGACCGCGAACTCACGCAGGGTTGGCGTCAGGTGCCGCGCTGGGTGTTCGAAGCGTGAGGGTCGCGGCGCGCTTGCGCGCGCCACCAGCGAAAACCGAGTAATAGCGCGAGTGCCGTAGCGTAGAGCAACGGCTCGGTGACGTCTTTTTTGACTTGCCACCAAAAGTGCCACACCACCAACACCGTCGCCGGGTAGACGAGACGGTGCAAACTTTGCCAGCGACGCCCGAGTCTGCGCATCATGCGGTCGGTCGAGGTTGCGGCGAGTGGCACGAGCAACAGTAAAGCGAGTGTGCCAACGACGATGAACGGACGCTTGACGATCTCGCGGGCGAGATCCGAAAAGTCGAGACCGAGTTCCAGTGCTGCGTAAATGACGAAGTGCAGTAACGCGTAGCCGAAAGCGAACAGGCCGACGATTCGACGCGGTCGAATCCACGCCGGGTCGCCGGTCAATATTCGTAACGGACTGGCGAGTAGTCCGATCCATAATAAATTCAGCGCGGTTTTACCGGTGAAGTGCAGCAGTTCGCGGCTCGGATTGGGGCCGAGCGACAATCCGGCAATACCGAACGCTGCCGCGATCAGCCACAGCAACGGAACGAGTGCGCCGCAGAACGCGAGACGTTTCAAAAGTATTTGCGCAAATCCATGCCGCGATACAAGCTCGCGACCTCTTCGCCGTAGCCGTTGAAGGGTAGCGTGTCGACACGTGCGGTGAACAAGCTACCGCCGAGCCGACGCTCCTTCGCTTGGCTCCAGCGCGGATGATCGACCGCCGGATTCACATTGGCGTAAAAGCCGTATTCGTCCGGTGCGGCGATGTTCCAACTGTTACGCGGTTGGCGTTCAGTGAAACGGATTCTCACGATCGACTTGATGCCTTTGAAGCCATATTTCCAGGGCAGCACGAGTCGCAGCGGGGCGCCGTTCTGATTCGGCAGCCAGCGACCGTACAAACCGACGGCGACGAAGCTGAGTGGATGCATCGCTTCGTCGATTCGCAGGCCTTCGACGTACGGCCACTCGAGAACGGCCCGTCGTTGGCCCGGCATTTGTCGTGGATCGAGCAGGGTGGTGAACTCGACGTATTTGGCGCGCGAGTTCGGTTTGAAGCGCGTCAGCAGATCGGCGAGTGAAAAGCCCATCCACGGCACCACCATCGACCAGGCTTCGACGCAACGGAAGCGGTAGATACGCTCTTCCAGCGCATGTGGCTTGAGGATGTCCTCGAGCGTCAATTTTCCCGGCGCATCGCACTCGCCGGCGATTTCGACGGCCCACGGTTGAGTGCGGAAGTCCTGCGCATTTTCCTTGGGATCGGCTTTGTCGAGCCCGAATTCGTAAAAATTGTTGTAGCTCGTGATGTCGTCCCAAGAATTCGGCGTTTCGCGAGCGACGAATTTTGCGTTGCGGGTCACGGTCGGCACGGGTCCGGTGCGCGCTGCGCGCGCCGCCGTGGCGCCGCCTAGCGCGAGCCCGACACCGGCATAGCCGAGCGTCGCCAGCAAGCGACGACGGTCTTGGTGTACGGCCTCGGGGGTGATCTCCGAGGGTAGGATGCGGCCGGGTTTTGGTCGGTTCATGGCGTCGAGCCTAACGCGACGGCGTCAGATCGACCAGTGCACGCAGCGCATTCGTAAGCGTTCAGCGTCGCGCCGCAGCTGGCCGCGGGCGTTCACCATCACCGCTTCGTCGGCGCGTTCGAGGTGTGGCAAATCCGGGCGCGAATTACCGTAGGCGATGATTCGTCGGCCGGGAAAGCGGGCCGCGGCCGCTTCGAGGCGTCGCAGCTTTTCTCTATCGCGCACGTTCGAGCCATCGAGACGACCGTCGAGACGGTCGCCCGACCAACGCACTCGACTCGAGATCACCTCGTCGAAACCGAGCAACGCGCCGAGTGCGTTCGCGTAGAGATCGACGGTGGCGGTCATCAAAACGAGATGATCGCCCGCGGCGCGATGCGACTCGATCGCGCGACGCGCATCAGGGAAAACGTCATCTCGCAAAACTTTCGGCAGGTAGCTGCGGTTCCAGTTGTCGAGCGCGTCGCGTTCGACGTTGCCGAGCGCGGCGTGTAGCAGTGCGCCTTTCAAAAGACCGTGATCGGCGCGGCCGATCGTGAACCGCAGCAGCGTCGGCACGACGCCGAGTGCCGCCGCGAGTCGCCAGCCGCTGCGCGCCGCGTAGCCGAGCACGTATGGCAATAGCGTGTCTCTGCGCGTGACAGTGCCGTCGAGATCAAAGAATACCAACCGGGGCGTCGGATCGCGCGGCGAAGAATTGTCCTCGCGATCCGACACGTCGGTCTATTTGGCGGCGAGTTGACGCAGCACGTATTGCAGGATGCCGCCGTGACGGTAGTAGTCGCGCTCCTTCGGGGTGTCGATGCGGACCCGAACTTTGAAGCGAATCGGTGCGCGCCCGTCGTCGGGTGTCGCGGTCACCTCGACCTCACGGGCCTCGGCGTTGTTTAAATCGCCGAAGTCGAAGGTCTCGCGACCGGTGATACCAAGACTCTGGGCGTTTTGGCCGTCGGCGAAGACGCAAGGCAACACGCCCATGCCGATGAGGTTCGAACGATGGATGCGTTCGAAGCTTTCGGCGATCACCGCCTTCACGCCGAGCAGCATCGTGCCTTTGGCCGCCCAATCGCGCGACGAGCCGGTGCCATATTCTTTGCCGGCGATCACCACCAGCGATGTTCCGGCGGCTTGATATTTCATCGACGCGTCGTAAATGGACATCTGCTCGCCGCTCGGGATGTGGACGGTCACACCACCTTCCGTGCCCGGCGCGAGCAAGTTGCGCAGACGAATGTTGGCGAACGTGCCGCGCATCATCACTTCGTGATTGCCGCGACGCGCGCCGTAGGAGTTGAAGTCGGCTTTTTGCACGCCGTTCGCTTCCAAATATTTGGCCGCGGGGCTGCCGCGAGCGATGTCGCCGGCGGGCGAGATGTGATCGGTGGTGACCGAGTCACCGAGCAGCGCGAGCACTTTGGCAGCCTTGATCGGTTTGACCGCGCCCGGTTGCATCGTCATGCCGTCGAAGTACGGCGGGTTGCGCACGTAGGTCGATTTCTCGTCCCAGGTGTAAAGCTTGCCGGCTGGCACTTTGATCGCCTGCCAATTCGCATCGCCCGCGAACACGTCGCCATAGCTGCCGCGGAACATGTTCGAGTCGATGGCTGCGCGCACGGTGTCGGCGACTTCTTGGGGGCTCGGCCAAATGTCGGCGAGCATGACCGGTTTGCCGTCGCTGCCCGTGCCTAGCGGTTCGGTCGTGAGATCGATGTCGGTCGTGCCGGCGAGTGCGTAGGCGACGACGAGCGGCGGCGAGGCGAGGAAGTTCATCTTCACCTCCGGGTGTACGCGCCCTTCGAAGTTACGATTGCCGGAGAGCACGGAGGTCGCGATGACGTCACCGGCCTTCACGGCCGCAGAAATTTCCGGCTTCAACGGACCCGAGTTGCCGATGCAAGTCATGCAGCCGTAGCCGGCGACGTAGAAGCCCGCAGCCTCGTAATCTTTTAGCAAGTCTGCTTTGTGGAGATAGTCGGTGACCACCTTCGAGCCCGGCGAGAGACTGGTCTTGACCCAAGGCTTCGCCTTAAGGCCGCGCCGCGCAGCGTTGCGGGCGAGCAGCGCCGCACCGAGCATCACCGACGGATTCGAAGTGTTGGTGCAGCTCGTGATGGCGGCGATCAGCACCGCGCCGTCGCGCACTTCGAAGCCGCCATCGGCTTTTGCTGCACCGGTCGCGCCGGGATTTTTCTTCGCGCGCTCCTCGCTCATTTGCTTGAGCGTTTTTTGATAGGTTTGTTTGAGGGTGCGCACCGGCACACGATCTTGCGGACGCTTCGGGCCAGCGAGCGAGGGTTCGACGGTGCCGAGGTCGAGTTCGAGCACATCGGTGTAGTCGGCTTGCGGGGCGCCGTTATAGCGCCAGAACCCTTGCGCTTTGGCGTAGGCTTCGACGAGCGCGATTTGCTCGGTGCTGCGACCGGAGAGTTCGAGGTAACGCAGCGTCTCCTCGTCGATCGGGAAGATGCCGCAGGTGCTGCCGTACTCGGGCGCCATGTTGGCGATGGTCGCGCGATCGGCGAGCGGCAGATTGGCTAGGCCATCGCCAAAATATTCGACGAACTTTTCCACCACGCCTTTTTTGCGCAGCATTTCGGTGACCGTGAGCACGAGGTCGGTGGCGGTCGCGCCCGGCTTCAATTGGCCGGTGAGTTTGAAGCCAATGACCTGCGGGATCAGCATCGTCACCGGTTGGCCGAGCATCGCGGCCTCGGCTTCGATGCCGCCGACGCCCCAGCCGAGTACGCCGAGGCCGTTGATCATCGTGGTGTGCGAGTCGGTGCCGACCAGCGTGTCGGGGTAGGCCTGCGGCCGCACACCATCTTCGTTGGCGAACACGACGCGGCCTAAATATTCGAGGTTCACTTGGTGCACGATGCCGGTGTTCGGCGGCACGACCTTGAAGTTGCGGAACGCCGTCTGACCCCAACGCAGGAACGAGTAGCGTTCGCCGTTGCGTTCAAATTCGATTTTGGTGTTCTTGGCGAGCGAGTCGGGTGCGCCGTAGTGATCGACCATCACCGAATGGTCGATGACCATTTCTGCCGGCGCGAGCGGATTTACGCGCTCCGGGTCACCACCCAACTTGCGAATCGCTTCGCGCATCGCCGCGAGGTCGACGACGCAAGGTACGCCGGTGAAGTCCTGCATGATCACGCGTGCCGGCGTGAACGAAATTTCGTGTTCGGGATTCGACTTCGCGTTCCAGTCGAGCAAAGCCTCGACGTCTTTGCGCGTGACGTTCACGCCGTCTTCGAAGCGCAGCAGATTTTCGAGCAAGATCTTGAGCGAGTAGGGCAGTCGCGCGACTTTTTCTTTAGGTAGTGCGGCGAGACTCCAGATGTCGTACGACTTGGAACCGACCGTGAGTTGCGTGCGCGCCTTGAAACTGTCCGTCATGAGACCTCCGCTGAAATAACCCCCGGGCGAAACCTTGCGGCCTCTCCCAGCCGCTAATTATAGCGACGGACGCGAGTCTCGCGGCGGCAGCGGGGCTTTCCGCAGAGTTGCGATCACCGCGCCGCCCAGACAGCGGGTGCCGCGGTAGAAAACCGCCGATTGTCCGGGTGTCACCGCGCGTTGTGGCCTGTCGAATTCGACGTCGAGCCGGCCGTCCGGCAACGGCGTGATTCGGCAGTGCTGGTCATCCTGTCGATAGCGTACTTTCACCATCGCCTCAAATGGCGTCTGCGGTGCCGTCTCGAGCAGCCAATGCGCGCGCTCGGTCGACATTCCGGTGCTCGCGAGTGCCGGATGGTCGTGCCCCTGAACCACGACGAGTGCATTGCGCGTCGGATTTTTGTCGGCGACGTACCAGGCGTCCTCGGCGTGACCCGCGCGTCCGCCGATCTCTAGTCCGCCGCGTTGCCCGAGCGTGTAGTAGGCGAGTCCGCGATGCGTACCGAGTCGTTCGCCGTCCGGCGTTTCGATCGGGCCCGGTGACTCCGGAATGTACTGCGCGAGAAAGTCGCGAAACGGTCGCTCGCCGATGAAGCAGATGCCGGTGCTGTCGGGTTTGTCGTAAATCGGCAGGCCTGCGGCGCGGGCGAGCGCACGCACCTCGGCTTTGGATCGATCGGCGAGCGGAAACAGAGCCGCGCGCAATTGCGATCGATGCAGGGTGTGCAGAAAATAACTTTGATCTTTGCTGAGGTCGTGCGCTTTGTGCAGCTCGACCGGTGCGCCGTCGATGCGCTGTGCGTAATGACCGGTGGCGAACACGTCGCCGCCGAGACGACGCACGTGTTCCAGGCAGACGCCGAACTTGATTTCTCGATTACAGGCGACGTCGGGATTCGGGGTGCGACCCGCGCGATATTCGGCGAGGAACTGCTCGAAGACGAGCGCGCGATATTGGGTCGCAAAATCGACGCGGTGCAGAGGAATGTCGAGTTCGCGGCTCACGGCGCGCGCGTCCTGATAGTCGGTGGCGATTGAGCAGTAGGTGTCGTCCTCGTCCCAGTTCGCCATGAAGAGACCTTGGACGTCGTGGCCGGCGCGACGCAGCAGCAACGCCGCCACGGCCGAATCGACGCCGCCCGAGAGGCCGACGAAGATGCGCGGTGTCCCGCTCACGAGTTTAGTCCCGACGGGCGAGCGTCGCGGCGAGTCCGAGGTAATCGGCCGGTCGCAGCGCTGCGAGACGTTCGCGTTCTTCGGCGCTCAAGGGCAAGGTCGCGACGAACGCGCGATGCAACGCCGCATCGATGCGCTTGCCGCGCGTGAAGTCCTTCAAAAGTTCGTAACCGTCGGCGACGCCCGCGGCGCGCAACACCGTCTGCAACGCTTCACCGAGCACTTCCCAAGCGTCGTCGAGGTCTGCCGCGAGTCGCGCCGCGTCCGGTTCGATCTTGCCGAGCCCGCGCGCGATCGAGCGCCAAGCGATGAGTGCGTGGGCGAGCGCGACGGCGACGTTGCGCAGCACAGTCGAATCGGTCAGATCACGTTGCCAGCGTGACACCGGAAGCTTCTCGGCGAAATGTCGCAGCAGCGCATTCGCGATGCCGAGATTGCCTTCGCCGTTTTCGAAATCGATGGGGTTGACCTTGTGCGGCATGGTCGACGAGCCGACCTCGCCCTCGACGGCGCGTTGCTTAAGATAGCCCAAGCTGATGTAGCCCCAGGTGTCGCGCGCGAAGTCGACGAGCACGACGTTCACCGCGGCGAGCGCATCGCAATATTCACCGATCCAATCGTGCGGTTCGATTTGCGTGGTGAGCGGATTGAACTCGAGGTCCATCGACTCGACGAAATCGCGCGCGATGGCGGGCCAGTCCGCCTGCGGTGCGGCAGCGTTGTGCGCGTTGTAGTTACCGACCGCGCCGTTCCATTTGCCGCGGATCGCGACGCGCTGCCAACGATCGCGTGCTCGCTCGAGTCGCGCCACGACGTTCGCGAATTCTTTGCCGAGTGTGGTGGGGCTCGCCGTCTGGCCGTGCGTGCGGGCGAGCATCGGCAGCGCGGCGTGTCGCGTGGCGAACTCGTGCAGAGTGTCGATCAACGAATCGAGCGTCTCCAGCATCGCGCTGCGGGCGTTGCGCAGCATGCGTGCGTAAGCGAGATTGTTGATGTCCTCAGAGGTGCAGCCAAAGTGCACAAGTTCGAGCGTCGCAGCGTCGGCACCGACGTCGGCGAGTTGCTCGCGTAAGTGATATTCGACGGCTTTGACGTCGTGATTGGTGCGCTGCTCGATGGCTTTGACGGACTCCGCAGACGTTTCTGCGGGTGCCTCGGCGATCTTGCGCGCGGCGGCGAGCACCACGGAGGAGACGCGTGCGGCAGCCGGCAGTCCGGGCGGTTTTCGCGCAACCAGATGCAACAGCCACTCGGCTTCGATCTTCAAACGTTCGCGGATCAGTGCCGCCTCGGAGAGCAGCGGTCGGAGCGGCTCGGCGCTGCGTGCGTAGCGCCCGTCGATGGGCGAGAGAGCGTCGAGACTGCGCAGGGGCATCGGCAGATTCCGCGGGTGGCGATGGTAAGATGCGCAATGATACTCCCGCCCGTCGATTCGGACGATCGTTCGCCCATGTCTGCCGCGCTGCTCGAAGACCTCACCTCGCTAGACCCGGAGTCCTTGCGCGCCCGTATCCGCGCTAGGGTGCTCGCCGAACCGACGTTCGACGTTGGCTACGACTGGCGCTTGGCGAGCATCAGCGCGAGCGCCGCGCAGCGTCCGCGACGGCCGTTTCCCGACTCGCCGGTGCATGCGGCGGTGTTGGTGCCCTTGGTGGAGCGCACGAGCGGCATCACCGTGCTGCTCACGCAGCGTGCATCGCACCTCAAAACTCACGCCGGCCAAATTAGTTTTCCCGGCGGCCGCATCGAGCCGCAGGACGTCGATCCGGTGGCGGCGGCGCTGCGTGAGGCCGAGGAGGAAATCGGCTTGGCGCGTGATCGCGTCGAGATCGTGGGTTTCTTGCCCGATCATCTCGTCATCAGCGGTTTTCGGGTCACGCCCGTGGTCGCGTTCGTACAGCCCGAGTTTTCTTTGACGATCGATGCGACCGAGGTCGAGGAGGCGTTCGAGATGCCGCTCGCCCACGTGCTCGAGCCGCGCAATCATTTGCCGCGCACGCGTTGGTTCGATGGTTACGAGGTCGAGTTCACCGATCTCGCATTCGAGTCGCGCATCATCTGGGGTGCGACCGCGGGGATGTTGCTCACCTTCTATCGCATGCTGGGCGCATCTCGGCCGTGACCGCGCTCGAAGAGTTACTGGAGGTGATGCGGCGGCTGCGCGACCCGCAGACCGGTTGCGCCTGGGACCGCGAGCAGACCCTCTCGAGCATCGTGCCGCACACGTTGGAGGAAGCGCACGAAGTCGCCGATGCGATCGCCTCGGGATCGATGACGGCGATTCGTGACGAACTCGGCGATTTGCTGTTTCAGGTGGTGTTTCTCGCGCGGATCGCCGAAGAGCAGGGCGAGTTCGCGTTCGACGACGTTGCGCGTGCGATCGTCGATAAACTCGTGCGACGTCATCCGCACGTGTTTCAGCATCATCAATCTTTGACGAGCAGCGAGCAGACCGCTGCCTGGGAATCCATGAAAGCCGCGGAGCGACGCGCGGATGGTGCGGACGGGGTGCTGGCGGGCGTTGCGCGATCGTTGCCCGCGCTCACCCGCGCGGCGAAGCTCGGCAAACGTGCGGCGCGCGTCGGTTTCGATTGGCCCGAGGTGGACGGTGTACGGGCGAAAGTCGACGAAGAACTGGCCGAGTTCGAGGCGACCTTGCGCGACGGCGAA